>CAZPMM010000228.1:0-4516 GCA_964587405.1 uncultured Rikenellaceae bacterium | reverse complement strand
TTGCCCGGCAATAAACCTGAGGACCGATTTTGTGGATGCGGAACTGAGAGGTTATTTCAATCCGGCAGGTGCAGGATCATTTGTTAGCTCAGCCATAGCCTCACTCATGCCAAGCCGTTACAGCAAAACTGAGAAAAGTACTCCCTTCACACGCGACAAGCTATCATTTGTTGTGAATTTCAAAAATTCCGATAAAATCAATAATTTCTTCCGCACCGGATTATTGATCGCTGACAAAAGCATCTTAACAGGGGAAATTGTGGCTGATACGTCTGCACAAATCAAACTCCTTGCCGATAATCTTACACTCAGGGGAAATACTTTTAATGATCTGGCGATTAATATTAATCTGACACCAACACTTCTTACTTCCGGCCTGAGAAGTACATCCCTCAGTTTTCTGGGGCACTCCGAGTTAAAAGATTTTGCTGTTGATATTGATACCCGGCCCGATAATTTCATATTAAATCTTAACTGGGATAACAAAGATCCGCTGATAGTGTCACGGGGAAGCTTTACGGCAAAAGGAACTTCCATACCGGGAATTAACGAAAAACAGGGACCGGTAATGTATATAGATATAGCTTCGTCTGACATATACAGCCGCAATAATCTATGGAAAATAAACCATGCAACAGTCTCCCTTGACACAAACATGGTCAATATCAACAAGTTGCTTATAAATAATGAGAATAGTTATTACCTGATAGACGGCATCTTATCGAAAAACATGGAAGATACTTTAAAGCTTGAATTCAAAAGTATCGATATTTCCCCCCTGAATACATTCCTTACAGGGAAAAATGAAAGTGACAATCTGTCTCTTGACCTGAGAGGGGAGCTTAACGGAAATGTACTACTGACTGATGTATATAATAATCCCTTATTTGAAGGCGATCTGAAAATAAACGGATTTTCAATATTGAGGAGTGAATACGGTTCATTGTCACTGAAGTCAGCATGGAACAATGAAAGAAAGGTAGCAGAAATCAGTGCCGGCAACAATCTCAGCGGAAAGAAAATGCTTGATGTGAACGGGTATTATAATCCTGTTATCAGAAAACTCGATCTTACAGCACTTGCTCAAAAGCTTCCGATTGATGCACTGAATCCTCTTCTTAAATCATTTGCATCCAATATTTCAGGAACGGCAAGCGGGAAAGTACGGATTAACGGTGAACTTAATAAACTTGTTATGACAGGCTCTCTTCTGGCCGAAGATGCATTGATAAAAATTGATTATCTGCAAACCAGATATAAGTTGAATGATTCTGTGAGATTCGATAACAATAGCATTATATTCAGGAACATAAAACTGGCAGACGAAAGGGGAAACACGGCCTCGCTTAACGGAAAAGTGACTCATAAGCATTTCAATGATTTCAATGCAGATATCATAATCAACCTTAATGATTGCATGGTGCTCAACACAAAACCAAAGGATAATGAAGATTTTTACGGAACAGCATTTGCCACGGGAATAGCCACCATAAAGACAGAGCCTAATCTTATTTCTTTCGATATATCAGCGAGGACAGGAAGAAATACCAGGTTCTATATGCCTCTAAATACAGGAGCAACCATTTCGGATTATTCATTTGTTACATTTATAAGTCCCGATACTAAAAGGGCTTCGTTGGAGAATGCTGAAGCCTCTGAAAAAGTACCCGCGGTTCAAAGCACTATTGATCTTACCTTTGATCTGGAAGTTACTCCTGATGCAGAGATACAACTGATTTTTGATGAGAAGGTTGGTGATGTGATCAAAAGCCGTGGTTCAGGGAACCTGAATATCAATCTTGACCCTAAAGGAAACCTTGGAATATCCGGAGATTATTTCATTGATAACGGAGATTATCTTTTCACTCTCGGGAATGTGCTGAATAAGCCCTTCAGCGTTGAAAACGGTGGAAAAGTAACCTTCAGCGGGGATATAGACAATGCTGAAATTGATCTTAAAGCTATATACAGGCTTAAAGCTTCGCTGTTTGAGATACTCCAGGACGAGAGGTTTAATGAAAGAATACCTGTTGAATGTCAAATACTTCTCTCGGGAAAGCTGTTCAATCCGGTCGTCGGTTTTAATATTGATCTGCCATCAGCTGATGAAGAAAGAAGAGCTTATCTTAATAATGTAATAACGACTGAAGAAGAACTGAGCCGTCAGTTCCTTTACCTTCTCGTAATGAACAGTTTTTATTCCGATCCTGTCAGGTCATCAGGTACGGGAGTATCCACGATCACTGCTTCCACCGGGACCACAGGCACATCTGCAATGGCAGTGACTACTACTGAAATGCTGTCACACCAGTTAAGCAACTGGTTGTCGCAAATCAGTAACGATTTTGATATTGGATTCGTATATCGCCCCGGTTATAAAGATATTAATGCACAGGAGGTTGAAGTAGCACTTTCCACCCAGCTTCTGAATAATAAAGTCACAATTAACGGTAACTTTGATGTAAGGGGAACAGAAGGAACTTCCGGTACTTCTGATAAGATAACGGGAGATTTCGATATTGAATATAAGATAACTGAAAAGATCAGATTCAGATTTTTTAACAGATTCAATAACCCTTATACGGGAAAAGGAGCTCCTTATACCCAGGGATTCGGATTGTTTTTCAAAAAAGATTTTGACCAATTTTCCGATCTGTTCATCAAAAACAATAAATCTGACATGAAAAAAGAAGAAGAACCGGTTATATCAGGCGAAGACACAGGGATATCGATGAATCCCGGTCCATAAATCCGGTTGAAAAAAATAAGCCTTTTGTTATTAACCGTGAATACTACAATAGAGTATCAATTCGTTTTTTAATATATTCGCACGTGAAATAAAAGATTTATAATTTTTTTAACGGAAATAAAGAAAGTAAAATGGGTTTTTTACAGTTTATCATGCAGGATGTCAGTCTCCCTGCCGAAACGGTAACTGACACACATCTGACGCTTCTCGATTTTGCTATTAAGGGTGGATGGGTAATGATCCCTATCGTGTTATTATCCTTTGTGGCTGCTTATATTTTCATTGAAAGATATTATGTGATCAGGAAAGCTACACAACAGGATCTTACCTTCATGAACAGGATCAAGGATTACATACACGACGGAAGGATTGAAGCAGCACTTGCACTTTGCAGAGCAACAGACAGTCCATCAGCAAGAATGATCGAGAAAGGTATTAACAGGCTGGGAAGACCACTGCAGGATATCAGTACGGCAATAGAAAATGCAGGAAAGCTTGAAATATCAAAGCTTGAAAAAAGTTTTCCAACACTAGCCACTATTACCGGAGCCGAACCAATGCTCGGATTTTTGGGAACAGTAATAGGTATGGTAAAATCATTCTACGCAATGTCACAAGCCGGTAATAATATTGAAGTTTCCCTCCTTTCCGATGGTATATATACCGCCTTGATAACCACTGTTGCAGGACTTATTGTTGGTATTCTGGGATTCTTCGCATATAACACCCTTGTCGTTAAGGTCGAAAGGGTTGTCTTTAATATGGAAGCTACCGTTACGGAATTCATGGATATTTTAAACGAACCGGTTAAATAAGTTCAAAATGGCTTTTTCTCAAAGAAATAAGATAAGTGTCAACTTTTCATCGGTCGGAATGACAGATGTGGTTTTTAACCTGCTTATATTTTTCATGCTTACTTCAACACTTGTTCATCCTACAGCACTGAAATTGGTTTTGCCAAAGGGTTCCACCCAGACATCGGCCAAACCGCAGACCACCGTATCAATAACAGCCGATCAAAGATATTATGTTGAACAGCAAGCTGTTACTCTTGAACAGCTCGAGACGGTCTTGAAACAGAAGCTTGGTAGCAATCCCGATACTTATATTTCACTTCATGCGGATAAAAGCGTTCCGTTTGAGAGTGTTGTTCAGGTATTAAACATTGCACAGGCAAATAATTATAAATTAATAATTGCTACAACACCCAAATAACGATCTTTACAGGATTCCTTCCGAGAAAAAGAAAGGCATCATTGGTACTGTCGTGGTACATGTCCTGATACTTGTATTACTGACTGTTCTGGGATTTTCTGTACCTCCTCCACCGGAATCAGAGGAGGGTATTCTTGTCAATTTCGGAACTGAAGAGACAGGCTTTGGGTTGATAGAACCTTCATCACCACCTGCTGCAGTTGAAACTTCAATACCTGTGCCCGTCACATCTCCTGTTAAAACACATGAAGAAGCTCTCCTTACACAAGATATCGAAGAAGCTCCTGAAGTAAAAAAAGTGGATCCCGAAGCCGAGAGAAAACGACAGGAGCAGATTGAAACCGAAAGAAGAAGGAGAGCTGAACTGGAAGCCGAAAGAATAAGAAAAGAGCAGGAAGAGGCAGAACGGAAAAGGATTGAAGCAGAACAAAAGCGGCAGGCTGATATTATGAACCGTACCAGGGATGCACTTTCCGGTTCAAAAAATACAGGTACCACGTCTCAGAGTGAAGGTATTGCAGGAGGAGCAGGTAACCAGGGATCTCCAACCGG
>CAZPMM010000227.1:0-4520 GCA_964587405.1 uncultured Rikenellaceae bacterium | reverse complement strand
ATTCTGGCGCTGGGTGAAATAACTGCAAAAGGGTGAATTAAAGTGATAAATTTTCCTCCTTTTCTTAGAATTATTTCAACCACTTTTTTCCGGTCATGTACATTCCCTATAGCAGGTATGAACAGATCATTCTCTTTAATTTCATATCCCTCAATTGTGGATAATACCGGTGGATATCCCAGGCTTTCAACATCAATCGGATCGTCACTTAGAAATCCCTTTATCCTGAAATCAGAATTATCGGTATGGCAATAATTCGCCAGATCATAAACCTCCCTCCCAAAACCACCAGCACCCAGTATTATCAGATTCTTCATTAGTATTGTTATTGTCAGTTATTAATTTCTGTCAGTAAGATTTCAAGTATTATCTGGCTGTATATCCTCCATCAATTACTAGATTCTGGCCTGTGATCCAGCGTGATGCATCCGAAAGAAGATAAACAGTCATGTAAGCGATATCTTCCGGAACACCTAACCCCAGGGGATAACCATCCAGACGTTTCAATTTTTCTTCCGGTGTCAGTGTATCTAAATATTTAATCATCAATGGAGTTAAAACAGTCCCCGGCGAAATGCAATTTGCTCGTATCCCACGGTCGGCCAGTTCAAGAGCCATTGATCTGATTCCTGAGATAAGTGCACCCTTTGAAGCAGAATAACCTACAATTCCTTTACGACCTATTAATCCTGTAATTGAAGATATGAAAACGAAACTTGATTTATCGTTAGAATATTTTCGTTTTGATATCAGCTTGGCAATCTGAAAACCGGCAATTACATTAATATTAAACAAATTCATATAATCTTCGACCTTCATACCTGCTATTGGCATTGTCTTTTCAATTCCGGCTGAATGAATAAAACCATCAAACCTGCCATGCTCACAAACAAATTGGTCTATTGCAGTATTTAATTCATTCGTATCACCGGTGAGATCCAGTAAAAGCATGGTAACATTTCCTTTGGGATTATACTCTGTAATCTGGATTTCAGCTTTTGTTTCATCTAATCTTAATTTGTCACGTCCAAGAATAAAAATATTCGCCCCGCTTCTTGCACACCAGATTGAACATGCACGGCCTATTCCTGATGAAGCACCGGTTATAAGAATATTTTTGCCCGACAAGGAAAACGGATTTATACTCATATTATAATTTTTATAGTTCAATTAAGTCAGGGCACACGATTTTATTCATTATAAAATAGCCGCTTGCCCATGATAACCCACTGCCAAAACCACAAGCAATGATACTTAGAGTGGAGTTCATCAACTCATTACGTTTTTGTGTAACCATTGTAAGTGGTATGGATGACATAGATGTATTTCCAAACGATTCAAAGCTTACAGGAGCTTTTTCAACTGGTATTTTTAATTTATCAATAATTTTTTCAATCATTATTTTATTCGCTTGATGAAGAAAGAAATAGTCAATGTTTTCTTTTTCAATTCCTGCTTTTTCCAATAAAATTTTAATACTCCGTGGAGGGATGGTTATTGAGAAGATAAATACTGCTCCCCCATCCATTATATATTGAAGACGGTTACGAATGACACCAGAATCAATCTCTTCTGAAATTAATGAAGCTACCGTAACAGGATTTCTGAATGCCCCATCAGGAATATAAATAGCTTTATGCTTTGATCCATCAGTTCCGGAATGAAAATACATTGAAGGATATCCCGGTGAATATTCCAAACATGTTGCAGTTCCAGCATCACCGAAAAGGGGGTAGGTACTTTTATCTGAAGCAGATTTTGTTTTAGTTGTAGTTTCTCCGACCAGCAAAAGCCCTCTTTTAATTGATCCTGAAGCAAGCATAGAACCAATTATTGACACACCATAAACCCATCCCGAACAACCCAGGGTAATATCAAATGAAAGACATTCGTTTGATAATCCGAGTCTGTCCTGTAAAATGCATGAGGTTGCAGGAACAATATAATCAGGTGTCTGTGTAATAAATATCAGACAATCTATTTTGTCCCTGTCCCAATTCATTTCATCAAGCAATTTGCATGCTGCATGATAACAAAGATCCGAGGAACAGATATCGGCAGATGCAATTCTTCTCTCTTTAATTCCGGTTGTTGAGATGAATTTCGTTGCGTCCTCAGGGCTCAGAAATACTTTGGAACCGGTATTTCGACCTATTGCACCCGGGACACAGGCAGCAATACCGCTGATTTTAACATTGTCGATCTTTTGAAAAGCCATAAAAAGCTGCTTAAATAAAAAGCATTTTACAATTAATATGTAATAATTACTATTTTGTAATTCTTTTTTCTACCTCCTCAATTAATTCACCGACTGTTTGTATCTTACGGAAATCAGGAGTATCAATTATCACATCAAATTCAGAATCTATCATAGCTATTACGGAAAGGTAACGAAGAGAATCCCATTCGTCATAGTCACGGAATTTATCTTCAAGCCTTATTTCCTTAGCTTCTGAATCCAAAGCTTCCCTGAATTTTTCAATAAACTGTTCTTTCATCATAATATAATTTTATTTTTAATGGTATAATAGCCTGTCCCGCCTAAGCGGGAGAACCCACATGACTGAAAATTATATAAATACGTGTTTGTCCCGCCTAAGGCGGGATGTGGGTTTCATAATTGTTATTTGTTAATAATGGATATGATTTGAGTAATTACTTTCAGTAATCAATTTTTCAATAATATATCAGACCGAAGATCATATAAGTATCAGTTCAGGACAAACAATTTTTTCTGTCTCCAGATAAATTGTACCCCAAGAAAGACCTACTCCAAAACCACAGGTTATCAGGTTACAGCGTCCGGATATTAATTTCTGACGGAGTCGTGTCACCATAGTGAGTGGAATTGATGAACTCGATGTATTTCCATACTCATCAATAGAATATGGGACTTTTTCAACCGGCAATCTGAGTTTTGTTCTGATTTTTTCATTCAGAATTTTATTTGCCTGATGAAGAACATAATAATCAATATGATCAGGATCAATACTGAAATGATTAATTAAACCCAAAATACTTTTTGGCGCTTTACTGATGCCAAATATGAATACTCCTGGTCCATCGAGTACAGTGTTAAGATTATTTCGAATTATACCATCTTCATATTCATGATCGATCAAAGATTCCGGTGAATAAAAATTCCTGAAACCGCCATCAGGAATAATAATGGCTTTATGGCTTTTCCCATCTGTTGCGGTATGAACTTTCAGTCCGGAACTTTCTTCATTGTACTCCAATGCTGTTGCTGTTCCACCGTCGCCAAAGAGAGGATATGTACTTTTATCTTTTGGTGATTTTGTCACAGTCGATGTATCACCCGCAAGCAACAGCCCTTTTTTAAAGCCTCCATTCTGCAAAAGCGCCCCCATGGTTGCCATTCCATAGATCCAACCCGAACAGCCGAGAGAAATATCCATGGTAAAACATTCATTATCCAGGCCAAGTCTGTCCTGTAAAATACAGGCCGTGGCAGGCATAATGTAATCAGGGGTTTGCGAAACGAATAGCAGACAATCAATTTCATTACTGTTCCATTTAAGCTCCGTCAATAATGCAACAGCCGAATGATAACACATGTCTGAAGAGCATAAATTCTGTTTATTTACAGTATGTCTTGTAACAACCCCGGTTGTTTCGATAAACTTCTGAACCTGTTCCTCACTTCCAAGAAGAGGCAATTTCCTGTTGTCCTGAATATTTTCCGGAACACAGGCTGCCACACCCTTTAAAGAAACATTTTTATAATGCTGAAAACCCATTTATTTATCAGTTATTTCCTTTGAATGCACTCATGGTAAATTTTTCTGATGAATTGATTCCCTGACAGTTTAACACTTTAAAGATAGTTTTATAAAAAATCTTTATATCAAGAAGAAATGAAATATTATCAACATACCAGACATCAAGATTAAATTTTTCAGCCCAACTGATAGTATTTCGACCATTAACCTGAGCCCAGCCTGTCAAACCTGGCTTTACCTCATGCCGTCTCGCCTGGTGCTGATTATATAAAGGAAGATATTCCTTAAGCAACGGTCTGGGCCCAATGAAACTCATCTTTCCTGATAAAACATTGAAGAGTTGAGGCAGTTCATCAAAAGAAGCAGATCTCATGAATTTGCCTATCCTTGTTATTCTTTGTTTATCAGGCAAAAGGACCCCATTGGCATCTTTTGTATCAAGCATTGTTTTAAATTTTAACAATTTGAATAACCGACCGTTCTTGCCCGGCCTGTACTGACAAAAAAACGGTTGCCCTTTGTTCGCAATCAGTAGGATAATAACAAGGATTAAAATTACAGGAGAAAGAATGATCAGAGAAAACAATGAAATGATGAAATCAGCCAAAGGTTTAATAATAGATCTATACATCAGAACGTGGTCAGTTATAAATTTCTTCAATGCCTCTCCAGATAACAAGGTTCCCGAAATTGGCAGCCCAGTTCAGACCATTCTTAGCAAATTTTTCCCTCATTTCTCCATTTTCAGTGTCCCGCTGATTTTTTAAAACCGGCGCA
>CAZPMM010000226.1:0-4537 GCA_964587405.1 uncultured Rikenellaceae bacterium | reverse complement strand
AACCTGTATTGAACATGCTGCGGCTGTTAAAAGGGGGCTTGCGGAGGTTGAGATGTGCCTGCCTTATACAATTGAAAAACTTCATAAATCGGTTAATGAACTGGCTCTCTCCAACGAAAAGTTGAGTTCAATGCAACAGGCTCTTAAACAATCGGAAAAGCTTGCACATATGGGACAACTTTCGGCAGGTATCGCGCATGAGCTTAATAATCCTCTCGGAATAGTGATAATGTACAGCAATATCCTGCTTGATGAAAGTAAACCCGATGATCCTATAAAGGAAGATCTTAAACTTATTGTGGAACAGGCCGGACGATGTAAAAGGATTGTGGCCGGATTACTGAATTTTGCACGTAAAAGCCAGGTTAATCATCAGCATGTCAGCATAAAGGAACTGGTTACACACAGTATCGAAAGCGTTATAATACCCGATAATGTTTCTGTTAAAATAGAAGACCAGGCCGCTAATCCTGAAGCATGGCTTGATTCCGAACAAATGATACAGGTTATTTCTAACCTTGTTAAAAATGCCATAGACGCAATGCCTAACGGGGGAGAAATAAATATACTACTTGAAGATACAATGAGTGATGTTTCAATAACGATAGGAGATTCGGGCACCGGCATAAAGGAGGAGGACAAGGCGAAAATATTCGAACCCTTCTATACAACCAAGGGACTGGGACATGGTACCGGGCTGGGTCTCGCGACAACTTATGGTATTGTTAAAATGCACAAGGGCCAGATAACGGTCGGGTCGAATAACGATCCGGCAAAAGGACCTACAGGTACCAGTTTTAAAATAGTACTGCCAAGAAGAAAAGAATAATGGGAAAAAAAGAGAAGAATAGCCTGTAAAAGTTCTGCTGACCTGAAAGTATACGAATGAGATAAAGAAATGGGAATAATACAGATATTTGTTTTGAAATGAAAAAGAGTGATTTTACGATTCTTATTGCTGATGATGATCCTGATTACCTATATCAGACTGTTTTCAATCTGAACAAGGCAGGTTACAAAACAATTACTGCAGAAAGTCAAGCAGAAGCTGAAGCAATTATTTCACGTTTCCGGCCTGATCTTGCTATTTTTGATCTTATGATGGAAAATGATGACAGCGGTTTTATTTTATGTTATAAGATAAGGAAGAAATATCCTGATGTGCCAGTTATTCTGGCAACAGCGGTATCACGTGAAACGGGTATGTCTTTCAGTGTGGATACCGAGAGGGAACGGTCTTGGATAAGAGCCGATAAATATCTTGAAAAAGGAATAAGGGCAGAACAGCTCGATCAGGAGATTATGAAACTATTAAAGATCTGAAATATGGCGGTATTGAAAGTACTTGTCATTGATGATGAACCCGGAATACGGTCAGGTGTCGCAAGGATACTAAGAGATTTTCATGTCACTTATCCATTCATGGATGAGGATTATACATTTGAGCTGATTGAAGCTCCGACCGGTGAGGAAGGTATTGAGATATTTGAAAGAGATAAACCTGACATTATTCTTCTTGACAATAAATTACCCGGTATTCAAGGTGTGGATGTTCTTGAATATATTCACAACAAAAAATATGATGTAGTGGTCGCAATGATCACTTCCTATGCATCCCTTGATGTTGCTGTCAAAGCAACGAGAGATGGAGCAACTGATTTTATTCCTAAACCCTTTACACCCCAGGAGCTTAAGTCGAGTATTGAGAATATAACCAAACAGCTTTATCTGAAAAGGATCACCCGGCGGCTTACCGAAGAAGGGAAACAGGTAAGATATCAGTTCCTATCAGTCCTCTCACATGAGCTCAAGGCGCCTCTCAATGCAGTTGAAGGATATCTCAGGATGATGCAGGGAAAAGAAGCAGGTAACGCGATAGACAACTATGCAGATCAGATCGACAGGTCACTTCAGAGAATTCAGGGAATGAGGAATCTAATTATGGATCTTCTTGATTTTACTAAGATCCGTCTCGAAAAGAAAGCAGGAAAAATAATAACCCTGGATCTTGCAGAAATAGCAAAAGGAGCAATAATTACCGTTCAACCATATGCCATTCAGATGGAAGTAACGGTTAATTTGGATGTCAGATCCGAAGCGCTTTTAAATGCTGATCCTGCTGATATGGAAATAATATTTAATAATCTTGTTTCTAATTCTGTAAAATATAATAAAGTAGGAGGGAAAGTCGATATTATTATCGATTCAAACGAAAATGAGGTTGTTATCAGCTTTGCCGACACGGGCATCGGAATAAAAAGCGAAGACATTGGAAACCTGTTTAACGAATTTGTAAGAATTAAAAATGAAAAGACCAGAAATATAACCGGAAGCGGACTCGGACTCTCGATTGTAAAAAAAATTGTTCAGCTGTATTTCGGCACAATAACTGTGGAGAGCAAACCGGATGTTGGGACAGTCTTTACTGTCAGAATACCAAAGAATTCTTCATCCATAACCTGAGATATTATGAAATTACCAGGTAAAACTATTGAACGACTCAGCGAATACAGAAGGACTCTCCTCGGTTGTCTTGAAGAAAAAAAGAACTTTATTTATTCCCATGATCTGGCAGCAAGGCTGCATATAACAGCTGTACAGGTTAGACGAGACCTGATGCTGATAGGTTATTCATCAGTTCTGCGTAAAGGCTATGATGTAAAAGAGCTAATTGATACAATTGGTACAATCATTGACTCGGAAGTCACTCTAAATGTTGCTATTATAGGGATGGGTAATTTTGGAAGAGCAGTGGCAGGTTATTTCAGGGGAAAAAGATCAAAACTTACCCTGGTGGCATCTTTCGATACAGATCCACAAAAAGTGAATAAGGTAATATCGGGCGTGAAATGTTATCCTGTAGCTGAAATGGAAGAAATAATCAGAGATCTGGATATTAAAATCGCTATAATTACGGTACCTCCCGATTATGCAAAAGATATTACTGCCGAAACAGTTCGCTGCGGTATAAAAGGCATCCTGAATTTTACTACAATACCTCTTAATGTTCCTTCATGGGTATACCTGGAAGAATATAATATGATAACATCCATTGAAAAAGTGGCATATTTTGTGAAAGAAAATAAGGTTTAGTTTTTTGTAATGAGAATTTTCAGAGGATTTGAAGAACTCTCGGGAATTAAAAATCCTGTTGTGACAACAGGATCATTCGACGGTGTTCATATAGGTCATAAAACGATACTGAACAGGCTTAAAATGCTTGCCGGAAAATATGACGGAGAATCGGTTCTTATAACTTTCTATCCCCATCCGCGTAAAGTACTTTATCCCGAAACCGCAGGGAAAGATCTTAAGCTTATCAATACACAGGAAGAAAAACTTGAACTGCTCAGGAAAGCGGGCCTTGATAATGTGATAATTGTTGAATTTACCAGGGACTTTTCGAGGATCACCTGTGAACAGTTTGTAAGTGAATATTTGTCTGGTATTCTTAAAACAAAAGTAATTGTAGTCGGTTTCAACCATCATTTCGGATTCAATCAGGAAGGTGACTATAAACACCTTTGGAACTGGAGAGAAAAATATAATTTTGAAGCTGAGGAGATACCCGAACAGGAGGTGCAACACGAAACAGTAAGCTCGACCAAGATACGTAAAGCCATAAAAGAAGGTTATATACAGAGAGCAAATGCCTATCTTGATCACTATTATCTTGTTATGGGAACTGCTTCCGAGGATTATATTCCGGATTTGACAGACAGGATGAGATTTCTTTGGATCCCTGTCACGGAGGAAAACAAGCTCCTGCCTTCTCCCGGACTGTACGCAGTATCTGTTCTGTCGCAAAAGACTGCTTCAAAGGGAATGGTTTTCATAAGTCAGGAGACGGAAAATACTAAGGGATTAATTGTAAATATTTTCGAGAATGAAGATCAGTTTCCCGGGGAAAAATGTTCAGTCCTTTTCCATAAAAAGATACATGACTCTCTAAAATCCGGAGATTCTCATTTTGAATGCCGTCTCCAGTCTGCCAGAGAAGAAATCTCTGAACTCATTTACTGATCATCAGCTTTTTACACACCGAAGCGGAAATGAAAGATGATTCAGCTTCCAGAAGCCGCTGACAAACAATTGTAATATTACAATAGTTGTCCGAAAAACACCGCATTCAGGAATATCTTGTTGGTACCGTACCATGTAGCCCTGAAATTGGTATTGTCATAAATTGAAATGATCCTTTTCTGGTGGACTGAAACAAATGAACAACCCTTTAACCTGTCAATATTCTCTTTTGTGCAATATCCGCTTAGCAACGGTTCGGTCGTGAATACTGCCGGATTGGCATAAATATCGGTAACCTTTTTTACTGCCGATATTCCTGTCTTCATAACCGGCAGAATATCACGGCTATAACCATAGCACAGAGGGTGAGTCAGATCCAGTCTGACTTCAAAAATGGATCCGGGGATCTGTTGTGCCTGAATATTTACCGACCTGTTTGCATATATTCCTTCCTTAAGCTTTGATTCCGCCGATGGAATATATTCAATATCAGCTAGTTTATTCTTCTTCAGCC
>CAZPMM010000225.1:0-4566 GCA_964587405.1 uncultured Rikenellaceae bacterium | reverse complement strand
CGAGATACTTAAGATCAAAAATGAACTTTATGAAATACTAGCGTTCCATACGGAAAATCCTGTAGACAAAATTGAAAAGGATGCTGACAGAGATAAATGGATGACGTCTTTTGAAGCAAAAGAATACGGGATGATAGATGAGATACTTCAGAAAACCGAACGATAATAAATATGGATAAATGTTCATTTTGCGGCCGTACAAAAAAAGAAGCCAACATACTTATTGCCGGACTTGAAGGCCACATCTGTGACCATTGCATAGAGCAGGCACACAGTATAATGACTGAGGAACTTGGCGCCAAGAAAAGTTCAAAGTTTGATGTCATTAATCTTCTTAAACCTGTAGAAATAAAAAATTTTCTCGATCAATATGTCATTGGTCAGGATATGGCAAAAAAGGTTATCTCGGTTTCCGTATACAATCATTATAAAAGGCTGATGCAGAAAACCGGAGATGAAGATGTCGAGATTGAAAAATCCAATATTATCCTCGTGGGAGAAACAGGAACCGGGAAAACACTTCTGGCAAAAACAATTGCAAAAATGCTTCATGTTCCTTTTGCAATAGTAGATGCAACGGTTCTAACTGAAGCCGGATACGTCGGCGAGGATATTGAAAGTCTTCTTACCCGTCTTCTTCAGAATGCCGATTATGACGTAAAAGCGGCTGAAAAAGGAATAATTTTCATCGATGAGATCGATAAAATTGCAAGGAAAGAAGGAGATAATCCTTCAATTACCCGTGATGTATCGGGTGAAGGCGTTCAACAGGGACTTCTTAAACTTCTTGAAGGAAGTGTTGTAAACGTACCTCCTCAGGGCGGGAGAAAACATCCTGAACAAAAAATGATTCCGGTTGATACAAAAAATATTCTTTTCATCTGCGGAGGTGCATTCGTGGGAATTGAAAAGAAAATAGCCAGCAGGCTCAATACACAGATAGTTGGTTTTGGGGCAACAAAGAACAGAACAAAAGTCGACAAAAATAACCTTCTGAAACATATAGCTCCTCAGGATCTGAGAGCTTTCGGAATGATCCCGGAAATAATAGGCCGTCTCCCCGTCATAACCCATCTTGACCCGCTCGACAGGAAAGCCCTCAAGGCAATCCTTACCGAACCAAAGAATGCGATTGTTAAGCAGTATATCAAACTTTTCAAAATGGATAACATCGACCTTACTTTTGCCGATGATGCCCTGGATTTTATTGTTGACAAGGCAATTGAATTCAGACTTGGTGCAAGGGGACTCAGGTCGATATGCGAAACAATTATGATCGATGCAATGTACGAAATGCCTTCACTCGGCAAAGACGATCTTATGATTACCGTCGAATATGCAAGTCACAAGCTTGGAAAAGTAGATATGAAGGTACTAAAAGTATCTTAAAAGATTATACGGGAACTTAATAGAAACAGCCCTAATCAGGCTGTTTCTATTTTTTCATATATTACATATGTATAATGAATATCACCCGCTTTGTCAGCCGGAAAATCATTCTTGTCAATAACTTTCCATTTTTTTGTGTCTATTTCCGGAAAAAAAACATCAGCCGGCTTATTGCTGTGAATATGAGTTATATATAGTCTGTCGGCTAAAGACATGAACTGTTTGTATATACTTGCTCCTCCTGCAATGAATATTTCTTCATCCTGTTTGCATTTATTCAAAGCATCTTCTATCGAATAGGCAGTTACAGCATTTTCAATACATTCATCACAAATATCAGTTATTACAATATTTTTCCGCCCCGGAAGAGGTTTCCTGGGCAATGACTCCCATGTCTTTTTGCCCATAATCACGGTTTTACCCCAGGTAAGATGCTTAAACCTTTTCAAATCTTCCGGAATATGCCATAGCAGATCATTGCAATTGCCCAATCCCAGATCTTCCGACACAGCAGCTATTATTGAAATCATTTTCCCTTTCTTATACTGAAATTTCTCCTTTAATACCCGGGTGTGCAATATAACCTTTCAGTGTAAAATCTTCATAACGGAATTTATTTATATCCTTTAATGCCGGATTGATCTCCATTACAGGCAGGGGATAAGGTTCACGCATTAACTGAAGTTTCACCTGTTCGATATGATTAAGATATATATGAGCATCTCCGAGTGTATGAATGAATTCTCCCGGTTTAAGATCAGTAACCTGAGCTATCATCATTGTAAGTAATGAATAGGATGCAATGTTAAACGGAACACCCAGAAAAATATCACAACTCCGCTGATACAGCTGACATGATAATTTTCCGCTTGAAACATAAAACTGAAACAGGAGATGACATGGAGGCAGAGCCATTTTATCCAGTTCTCCAGCATTCCAGGCGCTAACAATCAGACGTCTTGAATCAGGAGAACTTTTGATATTACCGATCACTTCAGCCAACTGGTCGATCTTCCTTCCGTCGGCTGATGGCCACGACCTCCACTGATATCCATATACCGGCCCCAGGTTCCCGTCTTTGTCAGCCCATTCATTCCAAATCCTGACACCATTGTCCTGCAAATACTTAATATTCGTATCTCCGGAAATAAACCACAAAAGCTCATGAATAATTGACCGGAGATGAAGTTTCTTTGTTGTCAGAAGTGGAAAACCATCTTCAAGATTGAACCTCATCTGATATCCGAATACACTTATAGTACCAGTCCCCGTCCTGTCTTTTTTTTCAACACCATTTTTAAGGACATGATCCAAGAGTTCAAGGTATTGTTTCACACGAAAATAATGTTAGTATATTGTTGTAAATTAAGCGGTTCGTGTGGAACCTTCATGATTGTAAAATATTTTCATAATCTTTTGTGCTTTTGTAACATGAAGGTTTCATCCGTATATAATTTATTTTAAAAGGTGGGATAGCCTACCCCGCCTAAGCGGGAGAACTCACATGTTTGAAAATTATATACATACGTATTTGTGAATTTGAGACATGTGGGTTTCATCAGTATCTAATTTTAATTTACAGGTGAAATTTTTGCAACCCAGCCACCACCCGGTGCAAGACTTATTTTCAGCTTTTCACCCTGTTTTACATTCCTTTTCAGATGTTTATAATCCTGCGCATAACGATCCGCATTTATTCCATCGCTGAATATTTCCATTACGAATTCTCCCACTGGCAGGAATGAGAGATCCAGTTCCATATCCCTCGCGGTCCAGTCTGTAAGAGCCCCGACAAACCAGTCATTTCCTGAACGTCTGGCAAGTAACAGATAATCTCCGATCTTTGCCTCAAACACTTTCAGGTCATCCCAAACAACCGGAATTTTGACCAGAAAATCAGTACATTCCTGTTCTTTCATATAGTTTGAAGGAGAATCGGAAAGCATTTGCAACGGACTCTCATACAATACATATAATGCCATCTGGTGAACTCTTGTACCCTGGCTGGAAGGCCGGTTAAAAACCGGTGTGAAATTTTCGCGTTCCATATTGACCATTGCCCCAGGCGTAAAATCCATCGGTCCGGCAACCATCCTTGTAAAAGGAAGAATCAGTTCATGATCGGGTGTTATAATTTTACTCCATTTATTGTTCTCAAGTCCCATCACACCTTCCCTTGTGATTGCATTTGGCCAGGTTCTGATAATCCCGTCAGGTTTGTAGGAACCATGGAAGTTAATCAGCAGATGATGTTCGGCTGTCTTCCGGATTGCTTCATGATAAAAATTGACAACTTTCTGATCGTCCCTCTGCATAAAATCAACTTTTACACCTTTTACACCCCATTTCTCATAAAGAGAAACAGCTTCATCAATTTCATCGTGGAATAAATTCCATACAACCCAAAGGATCACTCCTACATTTTTATTCTGAGCATATCGGCATAATTCAGGCACATCAATGTCCGGTATTGATTTCAGAACAGTCTTACCAAGTGGATACCAGCCATCATCAATAATTATATATTCAATCCCGTTCTTTGAGGCAAAATCAATATAATATTTATATGTTTCAGTATTTATCCCTGATTTAAAATCCACACCATAAATATTATTAGCATTCCACCAATCCCATGCTACCTTCCCGGGTCTGATCCATTCTGTATCATCAAGTTTTAAGGGGGCTCCAAGTTTGAACACAAGTTCGCTCTCAATAAGCTTTGCATCATTTTCAGCCACTATAAATGTCCTCCATGGGAAGGTTCTGGTACCCGAGGTCTGTGCAATATAATCTTTTGTTTTTGTCACAAAAAGGTTCCTGTCACCTTTAAGCACTTCCGTTTCAGGATATTGCGGGAATACTGCCTTCATGCCTCCCGCACCTGTTCCCCTGATCCACATGCCGGGATAATCCTGAATATCGGCTTCCGTTAGCAGAACATTAACACCATCAACCGTAAAAAGCACCGGAAGGCTTGCAAGATGCTTATTCTTCAATGTATCAGTCAATGAATTAATATATTGCCTTTCATTATGAGACATAAAACTTTCTTCAAGCGGATACCATGAAAATGATCCGGCCGGAAGCAGGAATTCCGCAATTTCATCTTTAATAATCAGATCATTTTTCAGCGATGTTTCAAAACGGTAAGCTATTCCGTCGTCATAAACCCTGAAA
>CAZPMM010000224.1:0-4593 GCA_964587405.1 uncultured Rikenellaceae bacterium | reverse complement strand
GGGGAACGTCTGGATGAAGATATAAAGGGAACTAAATCGAATAGGGGCCCCCGTCGCGGGGACCCTTGTTTTAATGAAATTTCTTTATTTTTTCTTTTTCAGAAGAAAATATGCAACCGCTCCTACAACTACTACTGCCCCAATGATTATTGCTATCGTTCCGCAGCCTCTTTTTCCTTTGCACGAAGAAGAATCATCCTCAATATCATAATAGGTGATGGGTTTCGCATCAGTATCAATATTGACAGTGTCCTTCTGTGGTTTGGGCTGATCCTGTGAGAAAGAAGGAGTCAATGCACCGAATGTAAATAATGTTGCCAGCGACAATGTTAAAAATGCTTTTTTCATATCAAATTTTTTTAATTATTTAATAGTATCGGCTATCTTATAATACCTCTCTGCTTTTTCCGGATCTTCATTCCTGTATGTATCAGCCAGTGCAATAATTGCTGCTTTATAGCCCGGATTTATCTTCAGACATTCTCTTAACAGGCTTCTGGATTTCTTATAGTCCTTCCCCATGTATAATTCTGCCAGTTCAACATATGCCTGAAAATACTTCCTGTTATAATTTATCAGTTGCTCATAATACATTGCTGCAACTTCCCTATTGTTCCGGGTCTTTGCAATATTTCCCAGATACATCAGTATCGGCTCACAAAAAGGATTGAGCTCCAACCCTTTCTTCAACACTGAATCTGCCCGGGCGTAAAATCCCTCATTATATAATGCCCGTGCAAAATTATAAAAAATCATTTCATCTTTATTATTGTATTTCAAAGCTGTTTCAAAATGAGTGATAGCCTCTGCCGATCGTCCCTCTTCAAGAGCTATATATCCATAGTAATCATCTTTGTTCTTTCTTTCCATTACAATTCCAACCGGAATACCATCCACCCTGATTGTATAAATAACATTCTCAGGCGGCCATATCTTATTGTCAAGCTGAAAAGGATGAATATACCTGTTTGCAATTATTGCGTAATCCCAGTCATACTGGCTCCTTTCCTCGTGTCTGAAGTAAAAGGTTTTTATCCCTGGCTTATTTCTGAATGACCATTTTACCGGATATGTAGCTCCTACTGAGACTGAATCTATACCTTTTTCTTCAAAATAATCAATTAGCCAATCTGAAGCTTCGGTCTGGCTGACATAATAATAATCAGTCTCATATTTGCCAATTGCACCTTTCAGTCCACCTACAAGCTGATTATAATAGAGATAATGATAAGGATGATTAACCAGCATAAATTTTACTGGATGAAGAACAAGTAATAAAAGGACTATGATCACTACTGCACGCCAGTATTTATTAAAGGATGCATGAAAAAGGAAGCTGATGCCGCTTGCAGCGATAATAATAATTACCGGATACAGAAACAGGAACTGACGCCATGAACTGTAAAGATTTGATTTCTGAATAATGGCAAAAAGCATTGGGAAAAAAAGTGAAAAGACCAGAAGGACATAGATCATTCCTTTTCCGGTATGACGGATCCTTTTCAAAAACAAAACAAAAAAAACCATTCCGGCAAGTACTATAACAGGCAATGTAATCGCCATTGATTTCGGAAGGTAATACCATGGCATGAAATCCGACCATTCATTCATTCCTTCAAATATCTGTCTGAATGTATCAGGAAAATGGGCCATCACTTTGTATGAAACAAGGACATTCTTTACCGGTGCCTGCAAGGCATAAGGCCAAAGAATGATGCCGAGAATAAAGGCTGAAACTGAAATAAGGATCAATATTATCAGTTTAAGGGCAACAAGCCTGAAATCAAATTTTGCACCGTTTACATACCTGTATAAAAGTATCACAAAAAAGAAAAACAACAGGTAACATATCAGTAGTATCCCTCCTGCCCTGATACTTATTGAAAAAGCAATGCTTATTGTAAGCAATATTACTTCATACCATACTATCTTACCTTCGGAAGAAAGCAGGCGGAGTGTAAAAAATATACCTGAAATATAGGAAAGGGCAAAAGGAATATCTTTTAGATTATTCAGGGAATGTCCGATAAAAGTCGGTGAAACAGCAAACAAGATCATTATAACTGTTCCCGTACCATATCCCCACAGCCAGATCCCGAAAAGTGCCGTAATGAACATTGCAAGCCATCCTGCAATTGAACTCATCAGGTGGCGGAATCTGTAAACATCTTCTATGCCGAACCAACGGATAATGAAAGTAACAACATTATCAAAAGACTGTCCATAATACCTGAGGTGAGTGACAGGAGTTTCGAGTGCTGATTTATCCTCGCCATGGGTGGCAAAATAATTATAAACTACAACAGAGTGATCGTAATGAAGGACATCGTCACATGAAATACCTGCATCCCTGCTCATCAGGATCATCATGAACAGAGTAAGACCAGAAAATATGAAGAATAAATATTTCAGCTTTCTGTTCTCCATCATTTACTTTCAGTGTCGTCATAGAATTTTCTTACAAAGAATATGGGACGGTTTTGTGCTTCCTTATAATTCCTGTAAATATATTCACCAAGTATCCCGAGGAAAACTAGTTGAATAGAACCCAGAAAATAGAGGCTTAATAATGTTGATGACCATCCACGAATAGCAATTCCTGTTATCTTTGAAATAATTACCCATATACCTGCAGCCATAAATATCAGTGTTCCGGCTGTTCCAAGGATAAGACACAGTCTGATCGGGAACCGTGAAAATGAGAATATTGCATCACCTGCAAGCCGGAACAGGCCACGAAAGGTCATTTTTGGACGTCCTGTAAACCGGTCATCACGGACATATTCAACATATCCCTGTTTGAAACCAATCATACTTCTTAGTCCGGGAAGATATCTCACCTTCTCATTCATAGACATAAGGGCAGAAACCGCTATCCTCTTCATTATGGAGAAGTTACCATAGTTATCTATGTTTTTCAGTTCACCTATATTACGAAAAACCGAATGAAACAGTGCTGATGCCAGATTACGGCTTTTATTTCCTTTTCTGCTGCTCCTTTTACCGCTGACAATTTCAATGTCCTCCTCAAGCATCTTATCATACATATCTTTAAGCACCTCCGGAGGATCCTGCAGATCTCCGTCCATCATTCCCACGATTTCCCCCCTGGAATATTCCAGTCCGGCTGTATATGCTGCCTGATGCCCAAAATTTCTTGACAGGGTAAGCAATTTTATCCGTTTATTCTTCTCCCTGTTTTTTAAAATCAGTTTTATGCTGTTGTCAGTGCTTCCGTCGTCGACAAATATCACCTCATAATCGTAGGTAAACGATTCGATAGCTGATATTGTTCGTTTTATCAGCTCGTCAATCAGTTTCTCCTCATTGAATATGGGTATTACTAGCGAAAACATTGCAACAGGTGTTCATTGAGCAGAAAGTCTCTCGAGTGCAAATCCGGCTTCATCTTCCAGTTCAGACACAGTCATTAGTTGTTTTATTGCACTAATGCAATAATCAGATCCCATCCAACTCAATTCGCGGAGCATAAGTTTTTTAGCTTCAATGGTTGCTGTACTGTTTTTCAGTATCTTGACCATTTCTTTTTCCAGACTGAGAAGTTGTGTCTGATCTCCTGCAGCCTCACTGATC
Source organism: uncultured Rikenellaceae bacterium (assembly GCA_964587405.1). Classification (GTDB taxonomy): domain Bacteria; phylum Bacteroidota; class Bacteroidia; order Bacteroidales; family VadinHA17; genus LD21. The sequence goes on along the minus strand of CAZPMM010000224.1, from coordinate 999 downwards.
TTATTCTGAATATATATATAATATCTTGTACTTTTCTGAATATCATATTCTGCTATCATTCTGAATGCATCTTCAGTGGTTATTTCGCTGAAACCGGGGCGGAGGACAACAGCAGCAGCCGTTGGGAAATCGGTCGGTATATCCTGTGTTACTGTTCCGGTTGCAGCCCATTCGGCTCCACGCTGAAATGTGACAATAAACCCGGTGCACTGCATTGCCGGACCACCTCCTTGTTCAGCATGGCCGATAAGAGTATGGAAGATCCGTCCTTTACCATATTCCAGTGCAAGCAATAGTGGTTCGCTTCTGCCTGTACCTTTAAAAGCAGTATCAGCAAATGCTGTTGCCAGTACCTGCATGTTTTGTGCGGGTCCTCTCAGTTGCTGGTAAAGCTCATCTTTGCCATGCATCCATCTGACCGGTAATCCCTTTGTAACAGGGTGCTCCGTATTCCTTGTTCTCATCTCGAATTCATGTGCAGGGCCATGTGATCCTGCAGGCCCTGAAGTTGTATCAGTCACAAGATTATTACCACGGTAATATATATATGGACCATCTTTTTCGTTACGATTTTTCCAGCCACCAAGACCGGTTATCTCATTATACTCTTTCCAATCGGGGAATGCCATGCAGGAAGCATGGTAAATAACAACACCTCCCCCGTTCCTGACATAATCCAGAAATGCTGTTTTGGTTTTATCTGACCATGAATCGCCTACATAATCAAGAACAACAAGATTATATTTTGTAAAATCGGGATCAAACAATGACATATCTCCGCCCTCCTGAGGGGTTGTCATAATATCAACCGTAAACAATCCTGATTCCTCCAGTATCTGCCCTAATACAGGTGAACTTAGCTTCCAGTCATGATTGTTCTGTCCCGTAATGATCAGAGCATTATTTGCCGGCTTTTCAGTACAGGAATTAATAAATGGTACAAGCAAAACTGCAAATAATACAGATAAATATTGTTTTTTCATCATAATATAATTTTAT
>CAZPMM010000223.1:0-4608 GCA_964587405.1 uncultured Rikenellaceae bacterium | reverse complement strand
AAATTCTCCCAATACCACTTCAAAGCTTCCCCGAGGCCTTGCTTTACAGTATGGGTAGGAGAATATCCCAGTAAGTTTCTGGCCTTGTCAATGGATGCCAGTGAATGAGGTATATCTCCTGCCCTTTCGGTACCATGAACCGGCATGATTTTAAGTATCTCAGGATCATATTTGCCTGATATTTCACGGATCAGTTCAAAAAGCCTGTTGAGATCGGTTCTTTCCCCGTGTGCAACATTATAAACCTGGTTTATTGCTTTTCTGTCAACAGCAAGCGCTGAAAGGTGATTTGCCTGAATGACATTATCAACATACGTAAAATCCCTTGAGTAGCTGCCATCGCCATTTATTACCGGGGCTTCATGATTCATGAGCTTTTTAACAAACAGCGGTATTACTGCTGCATATGCTCCATGAGGATCCTGACGCCTCCCGAAAACATTAAAATAACGTAAACCAATTACTTCAATATTGTATATTGAAGAAAAATTTGAAGCAAACAGCTCATCAACATATTTGGTTATCCCGTACGGTGAAAGAGGTTTACCTATCCTGTCTTCAATTTTTGGTAATCCGGGATGATCGCCGTAAGTAGAGGAACTTGCTGCATAAATGAAACGCTTCACTCCCTCTTCTTTCGATGCAAACAACATTTTCACAAATCCTCCGATGTTGACATCGGTAGATGTAACCGGATCTTTTATCGATCGTGGAACCGATCCCAATGCTGCCTGATGAAATACGATATCAACTCCACTAACAGCATTCTGACAATCATCGTACTTCCTGATATCACCTTCGATAAGTCTGAAATCAGGATTATTCAGATAATCCTTAATATTTTCCCTTTTCCCGGTTGAAAAATTATCAAGACATACAACCTTGTTGCCACAGGACAAAAAAGACTCTATCAGGTTTGAACCTATAAAACCAGCGCCACCGGTGACAAGTACTTTTTTATTTCTTATTACCCGCTCCATATCTAAAAAATAAACAAAATTATTATTGTGACTATTGAATCAGAATTATTCAAACATCATAGTGATTTCGTTCAGAATGAATTCTGCCGTTCTGCCATCTCCGTAAAATGCCGGATAAGAAAGTCCGGCACCATCATTAATAAATCTCATGAAACCTTCCCTGATCCTTTCGGGATCAGCATCAACAAGATCGGCAGTTCCGTTCTGTACCAGTTCAACCCATTCGGTTTCTGCTCTCAGAACCAGGCATGGTTTTCTGAAAAAATGAGATTCCTTCTGTACTCCGCCTGAATCGGTAATTATCAACCTTGAATTCTTTTCGAGAAGTATCATTTCGAGATAAGATGCAGGAGGAATTATGCGTATATATTTATTGTTTTTAAGATCGTTGTAAAGAGATCCCAGTTTTGTCCTTAATGATAAAGTTGTCCTTGGATGAAGAGGCATAACAAACGGAAGCGATTTTTCATCAGCCAGGGCCATCATGGTCTGCATCAGGGTCTGAAGACGGGATGTATCATCGGTATTTATCCCACGATGAATTGTAACAAGCACGAAGTCACCACTTATAACAGGAATGCTCTGGAGAAAATCAGCTTTTTTTCTTTCAGCAAGATCTGCATAATACAGGGCATTGTCGTACATTATATCGCCGGTAAGATAGATTTTGGGATTGTCAATCGTATAAGGAGGTGAATTTTCAGGCCGGAATCCTTCCCGCATCAGGTTTTTAAAAGCTGCATTGGTAGGTGTAAAAAGCAGAGTTGACGAGTGATCACTGATTATCCGGTTCAGCTCTTCAGGCATTTTTTTATTAAATGATCTGAGTCCGGCTTCAATGTGGATCACCGGGAAATGCAGTTTTGCGGCAGCTACGGCCCCGGCCAGTGTGGAATTTGTATCTCCGTAAAGTACAATGCAATCAGGTTTTTCATTTAACAGTATCTCCTCAATACCTTTTATCATCATAGCTGTCTGCTTACCATGGGTTGATGATCCGACACCGAGATTATAATGGGGTTTCTGAATCTCAAGTTCATCAAAGAAAACATCAGACATTTCTTTGTCATAATGTTGTCCTGTGTGAACAATAATTTCACTGATCCTGTCAGAAAAATTAAGTTTAATTGCTCTGCTTACTGCCGAAGCTTTTATAAACTGAGGCCGGGCACCGACAATATTAATAAGTTTGATATGAGACATTGCTTTTCTTTCATATGGAAACAAATTTAGATAAAAAAACTTATCCGGCAATGATTTTTTATTGTCAGTTATTTAGCGTAGTTAACTGCCCTTGTTTCCCGGATAACCGTAATTTTGATCTGTCCGGGATAAGTCATTTCGTTCTGTATCTTCCTTGCAATGTCAAAAGAAAGTCCTTCAGCATCCTTATCAGTTACTTTTTCGGCTCCAACTATTACACGCAGTTCTCTTCCGGCCTGTATGGCATAAGTTTTAGTTACTCCGGGATACTGAAGAGCTAGTGATTCAAGTTCCTTCAGTCGTTTAATGTAAGATTCAACCACTTCACGACGTGCTCCAGGACGTGCTCCTGATATAGCATCGCATACCTGCACGATGGGTGCAATTAATGTTGTCATTTCAGTTTCATCGTGATGTGCACCAATTGCATTGCAGATATCGGGCTTTTCCTTGTATTTCTCAGCGATTTTCATACCCAGTATAGCATGCGGGAGTTCAGGTTCATCATCCGGTACTTTACCCATATCATGTAGGAGTCCTGCCCGTTTTGCAACTTTAGGATTCAGTCCGAGTTCAGCTGCCATTATCGAAGCAAGATTGGCAACTTCACGGGAATGCATAAGAAGATTTTGTCCATAAGATGATCTGTATTTCATTTTCCCGACCATTCGTATCAGTTCAGGATGAAGTCCGTGAATGCCAAGGTCAATAGCAGTACGTTTTCCTACCTCAAGAATTTCTTCCTCGACCTGTTTCTTCGTTTTCTCAACTATTTCCTCAATTCTGGCAGGATGAATACGTCCGTCAGTAACAAGCTGGTGAAGAGCAAGTCTGGCTATTTCACGACGTACCGGATCAAAAGCTGAAAGGACAATTGCCTCAGGTGTATCATCCACAATTATTTCAACACCTGTTGCAGCTTCAAGAGCCCTAATATTACGTCCTTCCCTACCTATTATACGTCCTTTCATCTCATCGGAATCGATATGGAAAACAGTAACTGCATTTTCTATTGCATTTTCTGCAGCGACACGTTGTATAGTCTGGATTACTATTCGTTTAGCTTCTTTATTAGCCGTCATTTTTGCTTCATCAAGTATTTCATTGATGTATGACATAGCGCCTGTTTTTGCTTCTTCCTTAAGAGATTCAATAAGATTATTTTTTGCTTCTTCAGCAGAGAGACCGGATATAAGTTCCAGTTTTTCCACTTGTTGCCGGTGCATTTTTTCAAGTTCGTCACTTTTCTTCTCGACAATGTCAAGCTGAGAATTCAGATTTTCGCGGATAAGATCGGCTTCATTCTTTTTCCTCTGCATTTCTTCAATCTTTTGTGAAAGAGTCATCTCTTTCTGCCGTATTCTGTTTTCTGATTGGGCAATCCGGTTATTTTTCTCATTTATCACTTTCTCATGTTCAGCCTTAAGTTGAAAAAATTTCTCTTTTGCCTGAAGTATTTTTTCTTTCCGTATTACTTCTGCTTCTGATTCAGCCTCAGTGATTATTTTCCGGCTTTTGTTTTTAAGAGCCGTATGCCAGGCAAAGAATCCCATTGCGAATCCTGTTATCAGTGCAACTGCACATAATATTATTACATGAGAGGTGCTTATCGAAATAATTAAAAATGTCATAGTTACTGTATTTGTATATATATATGTTAATAAAAAACCCGCAAAGTTTCTTCAGATTTTATAAAACCCCATGTCTACATGGTTGAAGCTCCTGTCCCGGTTCGGATTTCCACCGTCATGCCGTAGCATGATCCCGACGGATCGGGATGCGGCCTATCCTTGCCAGATCAAGGTGGGCTTCAAAGTTTTAACTGTTGAGTTTCAAAAATGATTGAAGAAACGATGCGGGCAAATTATTTTACTATTCCAAAGAACGCTGTTACTCTTCATTTTCAATGGCTGAGTTTATTTTATTAATCAGCTCATTTATGGCATCCGGGACATAATCATTTTCCAGTTTTTCTTCCTGCTCCGTGAGTTTAATCACATACTGCAGTGCAGCCATCGCCAGAAAATCTTGCATATCCTTATCAGTATAGCGCTGCTTGTATTGCAACACCTTTTCATTAATCATCCTGGCTGCTTTTCTGATCTTCTCTTCATTTTCCCGTTCCACTTTCAATGGATAATACCTGTCAGCAACATTTACTCTGATCGAAAGCTTATCATCCATTGGTATATATTATCTGTTTAAAAGAGCAACACATCTGTCTATTTCCCGCACTAATTCTGTAATCTTCCTCTTTGCTTCACCAGCATTTCTACCCTCTCCCAACAGTGCTCCTGCTAATTTAATTCTTTCATATTTAATTTCAAGCTCCCTTATTCTTTCCTCACGCTCCTGAAGAACTATCTTTAATTCTTCTTTAGCTATCTTAAGATCAAGAAGTTCGGTCTTAAGATTTACATGTCGA
>CAZPMM010000222.1:0-4624 GCA_964587405.1 uncultured Rikenellaceae bacterium | reverse complement strand
TAAAAACTGTAGTGGAATTTTTTGATGTGATTGAAGGAAGCAGAAGAACTTCATCTTTTCTGATAGTATCAATTTTCCTTTCGCAAGCTGAAAAACACACACAAATAATTATACTTCCGTAAAGGAATAATGAGCGAAACATATAGTGAAAAGAAGAGCGGAGCATTATAAATCAATCATATTTACGCTTTATGAACCAGTAAGGATCATAAAGATTTAGGCTTATACCCAGTGTAAAATAATTTTCTGTATGCATAATATCACCGCTGCCGGATCTTTTTGTATAATCGATATAAATATTGGCTTTGGAAAATGTCCGCCTCATCGGAATCCCTATTCCCATACTTAAACCGGCTTCTTTGAGCTGTTCTCCGTTTATCATGAGATAATTATTATCAAGATGTGCTCCGATACGGTATTCCATTCTTCTGAGAAGATTGAAATTTGAAAATTTCTCCGGAATATATTCAATACCAAATAACATTGACCTGGTATCGGCGAGATAGCCTTCACTTCCATGAAGGGTTGATTCCGACCAGTTAGTCATAACATAATCAAAAGCGGCTGTGAATTTATTTTTCTTCCCGAAAGATACTCCCATCCTAATTGTGCCGGGTATATAGACTTTAGATGAATCAGCTGACCAGTTAATAGTATCTTTCATGCCATAATAGTTGTACCTTAAAGAATAGGATTCGAACCTTGATTTATAATTCATTCCTTGTCCGAGGGATGCTCCGGCATTGATAAAATAATTGTTTTTTAATGGTAACTCAGCCTGAAAACCATAATCGAAATTTATTCCGTTCAGTTCGAGATTCTCACTTATATTGTTGTTGTACGAGTAATAATAATCTTTAAAGTTAAACTGATTGGCTCTTTTAATGTTACCAAACAAAAGGTTAAAATTAACACCCAGGGAAAAGTATTTTAATACTTTTACGCCCGTTCCTGCAAAAAACCTGTTAATTCCCCCTTTCCCCGAATGATTCTCATTATATTCGCCTGTTACGGGGTCGAATCCGGAATTATTTTTGTCAATTGTTTCGGAAATAGCATAATAACCGTTGCTGTAAGTTGTTATTCCTATGCCTGCTCCCCAGCCCTTTGCAAGAGGAAGGCCGAGAAGCATGTGATCAAAATTAATATCATCTGAGACATGATGGTTCGAACCGTCATCAAGCAAATTCATTCCGTAATCAATTCCGAAGTCAAAAACAAATGCATTTGTGTCCAGACTGCTGAATGATGCAGGATTTGTATAATATAATGTACTGTTATCCCTTATTGCAGTTCCGACACCCCCCATCCCCTGACTCCTGAATGAACCGGATGGCTCAAGTATTCCAAGATTGAATCTGGCATAAGGAGAATTTACAAGTTTCTGTCCTGTGGCGGGAAAGAATAGAGTAGATATTATCAGACAAAAAAGAATTGCAGCATATTTATTTTGCATTGTATTCGAGAATATTATTTAATTCATCCATTACAAGTTCGGGAATATGCCTGGTATTGTATCTGATCCTTTCCCTGAAAAAATCGCTGTCCCCGCCTGTAATTACATCTATTAGTTTTTTAATTTCTTTCTTAAACGTGCGAATATACTCATTTATTTCATATACAACCCCGGTAATAACTCCTGCCTTCTTATTATCTCCGTCCAGCAATGCAAGCCGGTTAAACGTGTTACCTGAATCGTAAATTAAAATAATCACAAATGTAGGAAATTTAAAGAAAAGTGCCTAAAGTTATTAATTAAGAGACCTCTGTGGAACTCATTAATATTATAAGAACTTACACTGAGATCCACAGAATTTCACAGAGATTTATTTATACAGAATTTGAGATATTGTTGAGGATCTGGATTGCTGATTGTACGGTTTTTATTTCACTGATCGTCAGGCTGAGTTTAGATTCTTTTTGTCTGACGTGCATTTTTCCCGGGAAACGGTTTACATACGTCATTATTGAAACAAAAAGCCGGCTCCTGTAAAATGCTGAATCCGGATTGCTGACAAAATTCGCAATCAAAAGATTATTTTTCAGGAGTATCTTCTCAATGCCAAGCTTTACGGCAATCCATTTAAGTCTTACTATATCAAGTAATGCTGCTGCCGGTTCCGGTAATGATCCGAACCTGTCGGTAAGGTTTGCTGAAAATGATTCAAGAGCTTCTTCAGTCGCGATTTCATTGAGGTCTTTGTAAAGCCTGATTCTTTCAGATATACTGGAAACGTACTCATCGGGGAACATGATCTCAAGATCAGTATCAATTTGAAAATCACTAACATATGATTTAGCCTTCCCGTTTTTGTCCTGCACGGGTTCATTTAAGGTACCTGTCTGTTGTTCTGGTGCTTCATTATTCTTCAATTCGGCCAGTGCTTCATTAAGTATCATCTGGTAAGTTTCAAAGCCTACATCGGCAATAAATCCACTCTGCTCCCCTCCGAGAAGATTTCCGGAACCTCTGATATCGAGATCCTGCATTGCTATATTAAAACCGCTTCCGAGTTCTGAATACTCCTCAATGGCTTTTAGCCTACGACGTGCATCTTGGGTAAGGGTATTAAGAGGAGGAGTCAAAAGGTAGCAGAATGCCTTTCTGTTTGATCTCCCTACCCTTCCCCTCAGCTGATGCAATTCTGATAATCCAAAATGCTGCGCGTCATTTATAAAGATCGTGTTTGCATTGGAAATATCGAGGCCCGATTCTATTATTGTTGTTGCTACTAGGACATCATAATCGCCCTGGATAAAATCGAACATCACATTTTCGATCAGATTGCCATCCATTTGTCCGTGAACAATTGCAATTTTAACATTGGGACACATCCTGTTTATTTTATCTCTGACTTCATTTATATTTTCAACCCTGTTATGAATTATAAATACCTGGCCACCACGGGCTACCTCATACTCAATACCTTCCTTGATTATTTCCTCATTAAAGCCGTGTATCTCGGTAACAATGGGCATTCTGTTCGGCGGAGGGGAATTAATTATAGAAAGATCACGGGCCCCCATAAGTGAGAACTGGAGTGTCCGGGGAATAGGAGTAGCTGTAAGTGTCAGTGTGTCAACACTGGCTTTAAGTGTTTTCAGTCTTTCTTTTACTGCAACCCCGAATCTTTGTTCCTCATCAATTATCAGCAGGCCAAGATCCTTGAATTTGATATCTTTACCGGTAAGTTTATGTGTACCTATGATAATATCTATTTTCCCGTCAGCCAGATCAGAAATGATCTTTTTCTGTTCTGCAGGTTTCCTGTGCCGGCTCAGGTAATCAACCGTACAGGGAAAACCTTTAAGTCTCGTTGTAAAGGTTTTATAATGCTGAAAAGCAAGGATGGTTGTCGGTACAAGTACAGCTGCCTGTCTGCTGTCGGTAACTGCTTTGAAAGCAGCCCTGATTGCAACCTCTGTCTTGCCAAAACCGACATCGCCGCAGACAAGCCGATCCATAGGATGGGAGGCTTCCATATCAGCTTTTACAGCTACTGTTGCGCTAAGTTGATCGGGAGTGTCTTCATAAATGAATGAAGCTTCAAGCTCGCGTTGCAGATATGAATCGGGAGAAAAGGAATATCCATCAGAAGCCATCCTTTTTGCATAAAGACTGATAAGGTCTTTTGCAATATCCTTTACCTTATTTTTTGTACTTTGCTTCAACTTCTGCCAGGCACCTGAACCCAGTTTGTATATCCTGGGTTCAGATCCGTCTTTTCCCTTATATTTTGATATCCGGTATAATGAATGAATACCAACATAAAGTATATCATTGTCCCTGTAAACAAGCTTTATGGCTTCCTGTATCTTCCCATTCACTTCAATCTTTTCAAGTCCGCCGAATTTACCTATACCATGATCAATATGGACAACATAATCACCCGGATTAAGACCAGCGAGCTCTCTGACCGAAATGCTTTCTTTCTTTGTAAAAAAGCCTCTGATCCTGAACTTGTGATACCTGTCAAAGATCTGGTGATCAGTATAAACGGAGATTCTCATGTCATGATCGGTAAAACCTCCGTGAAGATTGAAAAGAAGAGATCTGAAATTTACTTTAGGATTTATTTCCGAAAAAATGTCTTTTAACCTGTCGATCTGAGACTGGTTTTCTGAAATAATGAATGTATTGTAGCCTTCCTCATTATTTGAAACAAGTTTTGCTGTGAGAAGTTCAAAATTTTTGTTGAAAACAGGTTGTGGCTCTGTACGGAATTCAAATCTCATATCAGATTCCGAAATAATACTTCTGCCAAATTCAACTGTCCTGAATTTAAGACATTCTTCAATAAAACGGTTGCCGGTCATAATCATAGCTATTTTTCCGCTTATCTGACCCGATTCTTCCCTTTTTACTACCTGCCCGAAAATATCATTAATTTTTTCCCTGATATATGTGCCATCTTCAATCCAGAAAACAGATGAAGAAGGAAGAAAATCAGTGAATGAATCATTTACTTCCTCAACATAGATGTCCTGGATATTGGGAATAACAGATATCTGCTGACATATATTTACAGACAGCTGATCGTCGGTATTAAAAGTTCTCAGTGAGTCAACCTCTTCGCCAAAAAAATCGATCCTGTAAGGCAATTCAGCTGAATATGAAAAAACA
>CAZPMM010000221.1:0-4631 GCA_964587405.1 uncultured Rikenellaceae bacterium | reverse complement strand
TGGGTTTCTGCACCTCATGCAGTCGTTGCCGAAATAAGGCTTTATGACCGGCTTTTCAATCATGAAGATCCTGCAGGTCAGAAAGATAGGGACTATAGAGAGTTCCTTAATCCTTCTTCGCTGAATATTCTAAAAGGATGTAAACTGGAACCATCCCTTCAATCTGCAAAACCATTTGATAAATTCCAGTTCCAGAGGATCGGATATTTCTGTGTTGATCCCGATTCGTCTGACTCCAATTTAATCTTTAACCGCACTGTTTCTCTCAAAGATACATGGGCAAGGATTAAGAAAGGGTGAGTGCCCTTGTTGCCTGCGCAATGAGACCTCAGTCCCGCAGCACCCTAAACCATTTGCCCTGAGTTCTGTACTCTGAATCTTTGTTTTCCGGTATTTAATGTACAACCAGATTCAGTTGGTCAAAAACAACTGAAAATAGGTTAATTATGTTTTAACTGGCATATATTTTGCCTGATAATCAATAAGTCATGATTTTTTGTTAAACCATAATTTACGAATATGAAAAGTTTATTCAATTTTCTACCGTTATTGCTGATCTTTTCAATTGTTTTAGGTATATCTTCATGTGAGAAGAATATTCTGACTCATGGCAAAGGAACAGCTGAATTCTCAATCAGTCTGCCTAATGAGGATGCTAAATCAGCTTTCTCATCAGACACTGTAACTGTCGCTTATCACATAATGTTATCAATAGAAGATATCAACGGAACCGTTATTATCAGTGACAGCCTCATTCCTTTATACATTTTCGGGACAAGTTTCGTAAGTGAAAATATTGAACTGAAAAGCGGACAATACAATTTGACTAAATTCCTTGTAATCAATCCGGAAGGAGAAGTGGTATTTGCTTCGCCGGTGGAAGGATCAGAACTTGCTTATCTTGTTAATGATCCTCTTCCAATGTATTTCAAAATAAGCGCTGAAACTATAACACGGGTAAGGCCTGAAGTATTATATGTCGGCTCACATACACCGGAGGAGTTCGGATATGCCAGTTTCGGGATGGAGATCATTAAACCGTTGCATTTCTGGACAACATGTATTATTGCAGAGCCGGCAGAAACTGTCAAACCTCAGTATACAACTGCAAAACTTACAGTTTTTGCTCCTGACGGCTGGCATTATACATTCAGGCTTGAAGCAAAAGTAAATCATCTCATAATCCGTGGAAAATATTCCTTTTATTATTTCCTGATAGAAAAAGAAGGTTATACCACCCAAAAGCTACAGTTCTCACAAAGAGAACTGGCTTCATCTTCATATGATGATCCATTGATATTGAAAATAATACCTGGCTCCGGTGAACTGAAGATGCTGGTTCTGCAACCAGGCACTGATGATGGTAAGGATGCAATGATATCAAACCTGGAGCCAGACAAAAATTTCGGTGATCATAAATATTTTGAAGCTACTTATCTTTCCGAACCTGTTCTAACTGTAATGAGGTCTAATAGAAGCCTTATATCGTTTAATCTGAATGCATTGCCTAAATCAGCAGTTATCAGGAAAGTCGTTCTTCATCTCAGTTATAATATCCCTGTCCCTTTTAATCAGGATATCTTTTCCACAGCAACAGATCATTCTGTCCCAACATGGTATGGAGCAGTATTACAGCAGATCACTGAACAATGGGACGAACATACAGTAACCTGGAACAAACAGCCAAAGACCACAGAAATCAATCAGGTTTATATTTCACCATTCATCAGGAATTGCAATTATCTGGATGTTGATGTAACGAGGCTATATATACCAACTGCAACCTTTCCGGAAGATACCCGTAAAAATGGTATGCTTTTCAGACTTTGGCCCATTGAGAGATTCCCGGGATTCAGGTTTGCTTCAGGCGATTATCCGGTTGCAGAAATGAGGCCGAAACTTATTATCTACTATACAATTAATTAAAGATGAACAGAGGGGGTACGTTAACATAAAAGTCAGTTATGCCTGGGTTATATGTATCACACATTTGAGATAATCCGGAAGGGGGTCATTTCACCAACCGGACTATCCGACACAGACAAAATAATTTTGCACGATTCCAATAGTGATATCTGTGAAACTTTAATTACAGAAACTCAGAAATACAGTATTTCAAATCTTGCAAATGATATCTTATTTGATACAATTTATATAAATATACTAAACGGATGTAAACATTTGATTTCAATAACGGCAGGAAGGCAAAGAGGGGTATAGAGAATGTTCAAATCATTTGGGTCTTGCCGGTATTGTTGTAAGGGCGTGGTTGTGTGGAACGCCCTTACTTATTTCTTTCAGGTTGGATATTTTGTATAAGATTTTATATATTTGCAGTCCTTAAAAATGCTCCGTGGTGTAATTGGCAACACGTCTGACTCTGGATCAGAAAAGTTCAGGTTCGAGCCCTGACGGAGCAACAAAAATATCCCGCCCCTGCGGGATATTTTTTGCGACGGAAAGGCTGCCCTGCTGTGCCCCGCGATCCCAGTCTATCGGGAGAAACGGGAACGGAGCAACTTTAAAATGAGTCACTTATACAATCGCAAGTATAGGTGGTTTTTCATGTTGCCAGGTTGTGGGGATGTCACCGCTAACAGCAATTAACTGAGAAAATCCTTTTAAAACAACAAGCAATCAGCAGGATATTACTGCCATAGCAGTAAAAATGCGACAATCATGACATAAAAGGAAATATCTTAGTCTGATATAAATAACCTTGTTATTTAATTATCATTCTGAAATAATACAGATCTGCCTGCTCTGATCCATGCATCACTGCCCTCTCTGTAAAGACAACAAGATACTCATTCTTATTAATTGGAGCTATCGTGGGATAACCATAAAGGTTTTGGTTCAGCGGTCTTTCTCCTTTAAAATCCAGAGAAGCCCAGGGGCGGAGTAATTCATGTTGAAGTTTCCATCCTTCCGGTTTACCGAAAACCTCATCCGGAGACGCTGCGTAAATAAACAGGCGATTTTGCTCGTTTGGCCGCGAATACCTATCACTTGTGAGGGCTATCAGCAGATCACGCTTTTGATCGTAAATTAGTTGCGGAGCTGCTCCCCAATGTTTCTTCGGCGGTATATTGGTCTGAACAGGCTGGGTCCATGTCTTGCCGTTATCATGGCTTTCTACCTGTACCAGAGGATGGCCATACTCCCGCTGATCATCCCTTATCAATGCAATGATCCTGTTATTCCCGCACCATGCAGCAGCAATCTCGGATAATCTGTAATCGTTATTATCTGTGATCAGGTTATATTCCTCCCATGAGGTGCCATCTTTACTGTAGGTAATATATCTCTGGCATCCCACCATAATATATTTATCTATATCGGGATTATGGAACATCTGTCCAGTACTCCAAATTCCAGAGATCTTACTCGATACCGGATCAGACCATGCAGATGATCTTTGAGGTTCTGACCATGTCCGGCCACGGTCGTTACTATACATAAAATATCTGTTTTCCGTTTCCTTCCCGTCATATTTTCGAAAGAATAATATGATCCTGCCATCCTTTGTGACTCCTCCATGAATATTACGATCATCGTACCGTGGATCATCAAAGACAGTATCAATCTTTCCCCACTGATCTTTTTGGGGATCGTATGGAATTTTTGCAATAAAAGCATTAGTTCCCACATGATCGCCTTCAATACCGGGATCTATTCTGAAAATCAGCAATATACTTCCATCCTTCAACGAGCTGAGGAAACCTTCACTTGCATGATCATTACTGAAATGTACCGGTTTGAAAGGAGAGACATATATTTTAAATTCCCGATCCTTCCTTTTATTTAAATTACTGCTGCTAAGACAAAGAAACGATATGCTTAAGATCAGAATTACTTGAACTGTTTTCTTCATAAATATCATATAAAAAATGGTTTAAATATTAAAATGAGCTTCCGGTATCATTTAATGACTGAAAAGCCGGTTTGGTTTATTCCAATGGATACGTGCAGCAAAAACTGACCCATTGCTACCGTATTTTTCAACATCTTTATGTAACATAATCTCTGCATCAGTTACCCATGTTTCATTCGGGCTGACATCGGTCACTCCAAAATTTCCTAATGTGGCTCCTCTCTGAGGTATTAATATCTGCTCTGTTTTACGAATGACACACAGCCGTTTGGGATCAACCTGACCCATGAACAATGGTGCCCTGTTTCGCATAATATGATCATTATTGGCTCCACGGCGGGTATAGACCAGAAAGAGGCCTTCACTATGAGTAACCCAATGCTGTTGAGTATTATAGCTGCCCAGCTCGGTGTCATCATCAAATTTCCATTCTTGTATCGGTGAAAAATTAAGGCCATCACTGCTACGTGATACAAAACCCGTATTATCGTTACGGATAGTCATGAAATATTCTCCCTCAAAGTAGGTAATTGAAGGCTCACCGAGGCCCCTTGTTTCATTAATAAGAAATAATTCATTACCATGTTCAATATATTTCAGCATTTTATTTTCGAGTTTACATTTTACAATTGTAACTCCTGATTTTCCTCCGGGAGGTGTAAAATATACCGGCAATAATATAGTCCCATCTTCCAGGTCATATCTCTGTGTGCTTCCGGCTCCGGCGCTGAAAAATTTTTCAGGATCCGGCATTTCC
>CAZPMM010000220.1:0-4641 GCA_964587405.1 uncultured Rikenellaceae bacterium | reverse complement strand
GATCCTGAACGGTGTGTCGGCATCAACTGCGCGTGAATATGAAGGCAAAGTAAGTGCACCTATTTACCCTGCTGCATATGTTGCATTCAGGGCAGGGAAACTTGCTGTTTCAGCCGGATTCAATCCTATTGGCGGTGGCGGTGGAGCTAAATATAATAAAGGTCTTCCTTCAATAGAAATGCCTGTATCAGAACTAAAACCATTACTTTCAGGGATGGGTCTTACAACGACACAATATGCCGCCGACATTGCATTTGAAGGCACTTCAGTATATTTTGGCTACCAGGCAAATATATCCTATGCATTCAATGATTTTTTCTCGGCAGCAATAGGTGCCAGGCTAGTAACAGCTAAAAATACATACAAAGGAGCGATTTCAAATATAATGATAAATCCCCTCCACCCACTAATTAATCCCAATGCAGATCTTATTTCAGCACCACAGTTCTTCACATCAATCAATCAGCCTGTATATGCTGCCTTAACTGCCGACAGAGAGGTTGATGCCCAGGAAACAGGAAAAGGAATCACTCCTATTCTGAGTCTTTATGTAAATCCCATCGAAAACCTTGGTATAGCTCTCAGATATGAATTCAAAACCAAGCTTGAGCTTACTACGAAGGTTTTCGACAATAAATCCGGCGGACTTTTCACAGATGGGAAGAAAATAATTGCCGACATGCCTGCATTGCTGGCAACAGGCATCGATTACAAACTGATGGACAGGCTTGTTCTGGCCTATACATTCAATATGTACTTTGACAAAAATGTTGATTATGACGGATCAAAATCTGAGGATATAAATATGATCGACAAGAATTTCCTCGAATACGGAATTGGTGCTGAGTTTGGAATTACTGATAATATAAGAATAAGTGCAGGATGGCTGGCAACTGCAACAGGTGTTAACAGCAACTATCTCAGCGATATGAGATACAGTACCAATACCAATTCATTTGGTGGAGGATTCGGCTTCAGGATTGCAGAACTGGTGGATCTGAACATCGGAGCACAATACACACTCTATGATGAAGGTTCAAAATCATTTAGCCGGTCTTTAAACAATAATCCTATTAACAGTACTGAAACTTACAAGAAAAGCACATGGGCTATCGGAGCAGGGCTCGATTTTTATTTTGGAAAGAAATAAGCATAAAAACATTATCAAAAAAGGCTGATTTGCACAGATCAGCCTTTTTTGTAACTAAGATAGCGCAACTGTTATAATAGTTTATATACGAAAAGGGAATATTATTCATTTTCTGATTGATCATTATACCTCTGCTTCAATCATCATCTGACCTCCTCACGGAAGAGGATCTAGAAAATGACACCTTATATATTATATATCATTCTCAATTTTAACTCTCATTTACCAAAAACCTCCTCTTCAATCTATATACTCCTGTCACTATCCGCATTTTACCTGTTAAGACATGCCTGAAATTCTTCTGTTAATGGAATATAACTCATCACTGTAACTATTCCTTAATACCTGTAACTGATTTGTAACCAAAGTTTATTACTGCCTTAACCGGGCTAAAATCATAGTCATTATATATTTGTTGCCAGTAATTATAACCTGGAAATCATTAGTTAAAACAAATATTATGATGAAGCAAGTATTATTTTATGTAATGGCAATTTCAATTGCCATTTTGTCAGGATGCAAAGAGAAGTATGACATACCTACTATCACTGCTCCTGAAAGTATAACGGTTGAAGTGACAAGAGCAGTTGATCTGACTTTCAGTTTTAATGCAGATGCAGGATATAAATCCTCCTCCATGACTGTAACCGGAGGTACAGCAGCTATAAAAACAGATGCCTCAGCCGGTTCAACAAATGGTAATATTATTATCACCTTTACAGCCGGTTCAAAAGCAGGAGCCGGATCAGTAACTCTTACCCTTGTCGACAATGAAGATCAAAGCCAGACATGCACAACTGTAATAAATATAGAAGCTTTTCCGACAATTTCAGTAAGCGCAAATATAACATCAGCAACCACATGGGAAACAGACAAAATATATATTCTTGAAAAACGTATTGCAGTGGTTGCGGGTGCGACTCTGACAATTCAACCCGGTGTAATAGTGAAAGGTCGTGAAGGATCAGAGGCCAATGCGACTGCACTTATGATAGCACGTGGAGGAAAAATTATTGCTGAAGGAACTGCCAGTTCACCGATAATATTCACATCAATAAGTGATCAGATAGTACCAGGTGAGATCGCCAGTCCAAATCTTGATCCGACCATAAACGGATTATGGGGTGGTCTTCTGATACTGGGAAAAGCTCCAATCTCAGCTGATGCTGATGTGATGCAGATTGAAGGGATTCCAGCTTCAGATCAGAACGGTTTATACGGGGGAAATGATCCGACCGATAACTCCGGCATTTTAAGATATGTATCCATCCGCCATGGCGGGGCAAATATAGGTGAAGGGAACGAAATAAACGGACTTACACTCGGGGGGGTAGGATCAGGTACCATAATTGAGAACGTTGAAATAGTTGCAAATCAAGATGACGGTATCGAATGGTTTGGAGGCACTGTAAATGTAAAGAATGCTATTGTAATGAATGCGGGTGACGATGCAATAGATACCGATCAGTCATGGGGAGGAACATTGGATAACTTCGTAGTGATAAATCCCGGAGACGAATGTTTTGAACTTGACGGACCTGAAGGTACAATGGTTGCTAAACATTTTATCAAAAATGGTTCGGTAAAGGCAGGAAATGCAGAAGGTCTGGTTGATCTTGATCCTAATTCAAATGTGGATATGGACAAAATTTACTTTTTCAACTTAAAAGCCGGTCAGGATTTTGATGAACTGCCGACACAATATAGTTGCAGCTTCACCAATTTTCAGGTAACACTTCCACCAAATTCAACAATAAAAGATTTCTTTAAAAATGGAAGTGATCAGTTTACAACTGCTGTTTCCGCAGGAGCAAGAACAGTCGGAGCAAATATTAATCCATTCCAGGGATGGTCCTGGACTTCAGTCTCAGGATCGCTGACAGGTTTTTGATTAGTCATTTACTCATAGGGAATTATGCAAATTCTGAAATTTATCGCGTCAATTTTTATCTTTTTCCTGTCACTTAATCTGTGGGCTCAGAATGGTATAATCAGAGGTATAGTTTTAGATGAATCCACCGGGGATCCCCTTATAAGCGTTACAGTTATTGCCGAAGGGACTACCAAAGGAATATTAACCGATCTTGACGGGAAATTTAATCTTTTAATATCTCCGGGTACTTATAATGTAAAATTTTCATACATATCATATGAATCGAAAGTCATCACCGGTATTAATGTAAATCCGGGAGAAGTCACATTTCTTGACCACATTTTGTTGAAGTCATCAACTATCGGTTTAGGGGAGGTAACAGTAACAGCAAATGCTTCACGCAATACCGAAGGGCGTATCATGTCAGTAAAAATGCATTCTCCCAATCTTTTGGATGGCATTTCTGCAGCCAATTTCAGGAGGATGGGAGATTCTGATGCAGCTTCATCAATTAAACGTGTACCTGGTGTAGCTGTAGAGGGAGGCAGATATGTTTATGTAAGAGGTCTTGGGGACAGATATACGAAAACAATTCTGAATGGTGTAGATATCCCCGGGCTTGATCCGGACCGTAATACAATGCAGCTGGATATCTTTCCCACAAATATTATTGATAATATAATTATCCATAAATCATTCAGTGGAGAATTACCTGCTGATTTCACAGGCGGGGTCATAGATATTGAGACCATGGATTTTCCAGATCATAAAAAGGGAAACCTGTTTTTAGGTTCAGGGTATAATCATGATTTTCATTTCAGAAAAGATTATCTCTCCTATAAAGGAGGAAGGACTGATTTTCTTGGTTTTGATGATGGTACAAGGGCTATTCCTGCGAAAACAAACCTACCCTTCTTTGCAAGCATATTAAGGGATCCTACTGGAAATCAAGCATTGCGATACCGGGAAGTGCTTGAAAGCTTTAACCCTACTATGGCGGCAATGAGACAAACCAGTCTGATGGATTATAATTTCGGCGCCTCATTCGGGAACCAGATACCTTTGAAAAAGATTACCCTCGGTTTTAATTTCGGTTTTTCATATAAAAGCAATTCTGAATTTTATAAAAATGCCGAATATGGTCGCTACGGGCTCTCCAGTGATCCTGATGTTACAGACCTCGAAGTAAGAGAATTTCAGGTTGGCGATTTTGGTGTCAGCAGCGTTCTGATTAGCGGAATTGCCGGTTTTGCAGTAAAAACGATGCATTCAAAATATCGGTTAAATATTATTCATCTTCAAAACGGGGAATCAAAAGCAGGTATTTTTGATTATGAAGGCTCTGATCAGGGAAGTATCTTTTCAGGTTACCAGCATAACCTTGAATACAGCCAACGGTCTCTTACAAATATCCTTATAAACGGTAAACACTCTTTTAACAAGTCAAAATGGGATCTTGTCTGGAAATTATCGCCAACAATCTCATCCATATCAGATCCGGATACACGTTTTGTCAGATATGTCACAAACAATTCCGTTATGAAAATAAATACCGAATCAGGATTTCCGGAAAGGATATGGCGTGATCTTTCCGAGATCAACCTTACAGGAGTTGTTC
>CAZPMM010000219.1:0-4651 GCA_964587405.1 uncultured Rikenellaceae bacterium | reverse complement strand
AGATTCTTTTTTCCTGTTATGTTAAGATAGCAGGCTCCTATCCTGTAAGCAATGTTTGAGTTGTCGGGATTCTTTTCATAGAGTTCAAGATAAAGAGGAAGTGCATCCTGGTAATCACCACTCATGAAAAAATATTCAGCTTCGATAAAGTTGTCCTGTAGTGAATTTGTCGCCTGAGGGAACAGAATTAACGGAAAAAATACCCAAAATGAAACGGATATTATTTTTTGGCACATAGCTACTGGTTTTTTTAACAAATTTAAAAAAAAATGCCGAAAAATAATAATCAGGGGATTATTTTACAGCCATTCCAGCTTATTAAAAGCTGGGTTACTATTTTTAATCAATAAAATAACCACGTATAATAAAAAAGCACAAACTAAGTCTTTCCTTTTTATCAACCATTATTAGTATCTTCTCAACAATAATACCGGAAATAGGTTTTTTTAGAGACGTGTTGATATTGATTAGGGTAAGATCATACATATCCGGTTGAGCAGTTCTCCAAAATTTCCTTTACTTTTACTAATAAAGTTCCGGCAGGGTCATTTTAAGGCAACCACAATGACAGAACCGCTACCGACCAGGTATCTTTCACCGGGAGAAGCTATTTTAAACCTTAACCTGTGATGTGATAAGAGCTGCATACAGTTAATTACTGTTGAATATTTCATCTGTCCCAGGGAGAAAATGATCTGACGGATCCTGTTGTTTCTGATGCCTTTTTCGATGTCAGTGATAATTTTTCTTATGCTATCATTTTCATTATCCTGGTCTTCGTTTATCCCGATGTGAATATCCTTTTCAATGTTATAAGGTGCAAGCAATTCCTTTATTCTTTGATGTCCCTTGGCATCCGATATAATCATTATTCCGGTTTTCGGTACGTCGTGTGATCCCTTCAGGTGCAAGACATTTATTAACTTCGGGAAAGGAGACAGTATTTTTCTTAACAGACGGTATGCCACAGACAATGCTGCCCTAAAGAGTATTGCGATCCTGACGGTGAGCATTATTCTTCTGAGATTTCTGTTATTGAAATGCTTCTTTACAAAAATCAGCATTGCATTATAGAAGTTGATCACAAAATCAATATCTTCTCTGTTAGTGCTCTCACCTTTGAAATGAAGTATCTTTGTTTCAGGGAAATAATAATTTTTATAACCTGCTTTTAATAACCTGTAACTGTAATCGATATCCTCCCCGTACATAAAAAAACTCTCATCCAGCAAACCTGTTTTTGCAACTGCTTCAGACCGTATGAACATGAAAGCTCCGGAAATTACATCAATGTTATTTATACTGCAGGGATCGAGGTTCCCCATGTAATATCTGTTGAACCTGGATGAGCGGGGGAACAGGTATGACAGGCCTGAAATCTTATAAAAGGCCGTTTTTGGATAAGGAATGGCTCTTTTTGATTCCGGAAGGTATTTTCCCTTTCCATTTATCATCATCACTCCGGCAGCTCCGGCATCAGGATGTTTATCCATGAATTCAATACATTTCATAAATGTATCTTCACCGATTATTGTATCAGGATTCAGCAGAAGTATATATCTCCCGGAAGCGGCTTTAATGGCCTGGTTATTGGCCGCGGAGAATCCTTTGTTGTCGTCATTGGCAATAAGCTTCACTTTGGGGAATTCTTTTTTTACCATTTCACAGGAGTCGTCAGAAGAATTATTGTCAACGACAAATATCTCGCAGTTTAATCCATGGGCTGCATTCTGTACCGAACAGAGGCATAAAGAAAGAAAATATCTTACATTATAGCTGACAATAATTACAGAAAGATCCATAAGGCGGGATGGGTTTTTCAAGATCAGACAGAATTACGAAATACATATTGTAGTTTAGTGCTTATTATTGCTGATAAGGATTTCTGTTGTTTATTGCTTTCCCAAGGGTTATCTCATCTGTATATTCAAGTTCATCACCTACGGCAACACCCCTGGCAAGTGTAGTGATTACGGGATAGTATTTGCTGAGTCTCCTGTACAGGTAATAATTTGTTGTATCACCCTCCATTGTTGCACTCAGAGCAAGAATGACCTCTGTAATGTTCCCGGATTTTACCTTTTCTTCCAGTGAATTGATTTTAAGATCGGCAGGGCCAATACCTTCGATCGGAGATATTATTCCACCGAGAACATGGTAAAGCCCCTTGTATTGTCTAGTGTTCTCAATTGCCATTACATCCTGAATGTTTTCAACGACACATATTATTGATTTGTCACGCTTTGTATCATTGCATATGCTGCAAATTTCTGTATCGGAAATATTATTGCATATACAGCAGTATTTAATTTCTGACCGCAGCCTTATGATGCTCTCCCCGAATTGTATGACTTCTCCCGGATCTCTTTTCAAGAGGCTCATAACCAGTCTGAATGCAGTTTTTCTTCCGATACCCGGGAGGGACGCAAATTCATTTACCGCGTTCTCGAGTAATCTGGAAGGGAATTCCGTAAAACTCATGATTTGTGTTTTTAAGCAAAATTAATTCAATTTTTGATTAAGCAGCCTGTTGATATTATCCCTTTTGAGCAGTATCATTGCTGTAATATGAATAATTTATGGATAATTTTTCAGCATCCATTCTTTTTAGTATTCTTGCAGTTTAAAACAGTAAATTATGTCGCCCCACCTTATTTTAGGAATCTTCCTTGCATATACTGCTGTATTGTTTCTTGTCACCTGGATTACAGCCCGGAAAGCTGACAGTCAGTCATTTTTCATAGGTAACAGAGTATCACCATGGTTTGTTGTTGCATATGGTATGATAGGAGCCTCGCTCTCAGGTGTTACATTCATGTCGGTGCCCGGATGGGTGACTGATACTCAGTTCAGTTATATGGTCGTTGTGTTTGGTTACCTTGTAGGGTATTTTGTTATAGCACTTGTTCTCCTGCCATTGTATTATAGACTCAGACTGACATCCATTTATACCTATCTCGAGAAGCGTTTCGGGTTCTGGTCATATAAGACCGGAGCCGGATTCTTTATTCTTTCACGTACACTTGGAGCTTCACTCAGGATGTTCCTTGTAATAAATGTTCTGCAGCTTTTTGTTTTTGACACATGGAATATCCCTTTCTGGGTAAATGCAATGATCTTCATCATTCTGATAATACTTTATACTTTTAAGGGAGGGATAAGGACCATTATCTGGACAGATACCCTTCAGACTACATTTATGCTTCTTGCAGTTATATTGTCAATTATATATATCAGCAAGGATCTTCATACTTCCGTCGGGAAATTATTTGCAAATATCTGGCAGAGTGATATGTCAAGAATGTTCATCACCGACTGGCATCATGAACGTTATTTCCTCAAACAATTCTTTTCCGGTATGTTCATTACAATAACAATGACTGGTCTTGATCAGGAAATGATGCAAAAAAACCTGAGTTGCCGTAATATTAAGGAAGCACAGAAAAATATGTTTACATTCAGCGGTATTCTCGTTTTTGTGAATTTTTTGTTTCTTGTCCTGGGTGCTTTCCTTGTTTTTTATGCAGCAAATAAAGGCATAAAGGTTGGAATGTCTGATGAACTTTTTCCGACCATCGCGTTTAAATATATGAGTCCGTTTGCAGGTATAGTATTTATGATAGGGCTGATTTCTGCAGCATTCCCGAGTGCAGACGGTGCACTTACTTCCCTCACTACATCTGTAAGTATCGATTTCCTCGGACTTGATAAAAGGAAGAATCTTACGGAAAAACAGGCTACCAGGATCAGATACTTTGTACATCTGTCAATTGCAACTTTGTTTTTTATCTCTGTGATGATATTCAGTCTCGTGAATGATAAAGCTATTATTGACAAGATATTCACGATAGCTGGTTATACTTATGGCCCTCTTCTTGGGCTTTATACTTTCGGACTTTTTACACGGAGGAAAGCCAATGACCGTTTAACACCCTTCATTGCAATACTCTCGCCAGTAATATGTTATTTGTTAAGTGAATATTCAGTTCAACTGTTTAACGGTTATAAGTTCGGATTTGAGCTGATATTGCTTAACGGATTCCTTACATTCATGGGATTGCTGATTTTCAGCAAAAGGGATGATGCTCATCAGTCTTTATGATCATCTGATATTCATTCCTGGTCTGCTTCTTCCAAGGCTCTGGGAATTTGTATTAACTCCTGTTTCATTCGTTTCGTCTTCTTCAGGGAGTTCTTCGGGCTCTTCCTTTTTAACCTCTACCCTGATTTTCTTATACGGTATATTCCATGATATGAAGTAGCAGGCTCCGGCACTTACAGATGCTCCTGATCCATATCCCGGAATAAATAACGGCCTTATATCTTTTTTTGACCCGGGAAATATCAGTTTCCTGAGACTTATGGACCAACCTATACTTAAGTTTTTTAACAGCTCAGCCCTGAAACCGGGAGATAGTTCAATAAAGTGTCCCCAATTCCTTGTTGATTCAATAGAGGATTGTGTTATTCCCCAGTAGTTCTCATGAGTAAATGATGGTGTACCTGAAGTGAAATTGCTTATTCCATACCTGATACCTACACCAGCCCAGTATTTGCCTTCAGAGACTTCCGGTTTCAGAATATTGAGATCTATACCAGCCTTTACAAAAAAACCCCTGCTCAGATAATCATAATTATATTGCGAATAATT
>CAZPMM010000218.1:0-4695 GCA_964587405.1 uncultured Rikenellaceae bacterium | reverse complement strand
TACATATCCATTTACCATTTTAAACGGCAGATTCTTTTTCTCAGGAGCAAGATACACTTTTCGTGGAATTTTACCATCAACACGTAATGATATCTTCACATTGTGAAGCTCAATGGGTTCTTCGATCATCTGGGTTTTTGGCCCTCTCATTTCCGGAACATAAGACAGGATATGAACCATTTTTCTGTTTGACTGCTCTGTGACAAAAGCCCTTGCGAATGATGGCAGGTTATCTGATTTAAATAAAGGATAGGGTAAAAAATCATTTAACACATTTGAGAAAAGTGTTCGAAGTTCAACAGATGCCTGTTGACTATAACCTGTAAATATTCTATGACTGAAATGCGCTACTTTCCCGTTTATGGTAAGTGCCGCTTTGTTTGTCACTTTATCGGGTGGTGTATAATAAAACGCGTATTCTCCGTCCCATCCCTTGTTATAATATGGTTTTACCAGATTGGCTGCAACCAGGGTTCCGGAAAGTGGTTCAATATCCACTCCGGTCGAATATAAAGAGATCGGCATATCAGGTAATCCGGATTTAACTTTCTTTCCTGGGATAAAATAGGCCGGATCAAAATCATTCTCGCCTATGTATCTTATCCCCCATTCTTTTTCTAGTGCAAAAGCAGTCTTATTCTCATTAAGGCCTGATGAGCCTGAAGCAATTACTGCTTTACCTGATTCAATATGTTTTTTTATACGCCGGGTAATCTCATCATTGAAAACAATATCATCCGGAATTATGAGTACATTATATTTTGTCCAGTCAGAAAAAGTTGTTACGACATCAAATTGCTGCTTCAGTTCAGAAAGTATCCTAACAGTGCTTTTTAATTGCCTGTCACCTCGTATCTTCCCTATACTACCAGGGTAAACAATGGCTATTTCAGTAATATTTTTTGCATTGTTGAACCATGGTTCCATGGTTTGCAATTCTTTATAAATATTTTCGATCCTGTCAAATACCGCATTTTCGAGATCACCCCGGGGGTGGAAATGTCCACCTATATTTGGTCGCATGCCATTGGCCAGTCCGTATAACAATTCTGATTTAATAGCGGCTTCGGGTCTCAGACCTCCGAAATCACCCCAGTCGTAAAAACGTCCTGTCATATTTAAAACCGGTCTGTTACCAAGTGTGCGTACATAATGTGACAGAACAGGAAGATATTCATAGCCCCAGCTGCCTGTAGGAAGGCATTCTACCTCATAATAAGTGCTGAAACCTGCCTGCTCCTCATAACCAGGATTGTTATGATAAAAAAGTAGTCCGGGTTTGATAGCAGTTGCAGCCTTATATATATCCTCCGCCAGTCTGAGAGCTGAAAATTCTGAAAATTTACCGACCTCTTCACGATTATTATAATCAATCCCACGGGCTTTCATTTCTTTCACACAGATCGGACATACACAGTAGAAAACTTGGAGGCAGTCGATAAAGAAGCCTGAGACCGGATAATTTCCGGCTATCTCTTCAACCATTGAAATAAGATGATCCCGGTACGGGGAGTTGTAGCACATAGTCCTTACATATGGTGTCAATCTGGGCTCTCTTAGTTCCCGTCCATCAAAAGCCAGTGTAGTCCAGTCACGATGTAAAAGTCCTTCTGCACTGCTTATTCCTCCATTTATATAAGCAGTCAAAGCTATACCTTTTCTCTGACAGGCATCTGCAAGTTTTCCAAAAAGATCATATCTGAGTGACGGATGCCTGATGCCTATTTTGGTATTATAGTATGCCATGCCAAGATTGCAGCGTGCATGAAATGTCAGATAATCGACACCACATGCTTTTATCCTGTCAGTAAATGCTTCAACATCAAAATTCTTTCCCACATCAGGACATGCCGGCATTGTATGATTGTCGTAAAACAGACAGTACTTAGGCTGATGGATATCAGCTGGAGAAAAGGTTTGCTGTAACTGACAAAAAGCAGGAATTGCAATCGTAACAATAATAATTGTGATCAGGGATTTTCTTAATAATAACATTTCTCAATAGTTTTTCATAAAGAAATAAATTTCTGATATATCATGTAATTAAATCATCAATAGCATAAAAAATCATTATGTTGGTAATAAGAATTAATGCCTGTGATTCTATAATGAAATGAACCACAGGCTACTAATTCTATTTGATTAGTTTTATTATATGTCTAATAACCCGGATTTTGTTTCAGGTTTTTATTAATATCCAGTTCACTCTGAGGTAATGGCCAAAGATCGTTATGTGGCAAATACGAACCGGTCCTGTCGATAACAAATTTGTGTCCCTGTTCATTAACTACAAATTTTGTATAATTGGCAGGATCATTGGTGAGCTTCATGCCATAGAATTTCTTATTGATGACCTGAGCAGCGATACCCCATCTGTGTATATCCATCCACCTGATAAGTCTTTCCGTTGCGAACTCAACTCTTCTTTCACGGCGTACTATTTCTCTTAACTTGTCAGGATCAGTTTCGGTGACAGGAGGCATATTGATTTCTGCCCTTCCCCTTACTTTATTAATGGATTCATCAAGAATAGTCTGGGTAATTGTCTGACCGGCTTCAAGGACAGATTCCAGATAGCTGAGAAGTACCTCTGCATAACGTATCCATATAATATCATCACCTGATGAACCCCAATCACCTACATAATTCTCATTAACATACTTTTTCCAGGTGTAACCTGTATGACCAATCAGCCCGGTACCGGAGGTTGTATAACCCGGTGAAGCAGGATCAGGATTAGACAGGTAAAGTTTTCCACGGAATGTAGTGTAACTCGGCAGGAATGCAGTCACATAGAGCCTCGGGTCTCGGTTGTCAAATGGATGCTCAGGGTCATAAAGAGGAGAAGTTTCAATCGGCAAACCATCATTCATCAGGAAGGCATCTATAAGATCCTGGAAAATATTACATTCCTGGTATCCTCCGTAGAAGTCTCCATGATAATTCCTTTGATGCTGTGCATTACCATAAAGTCCGGCAATACAATTAACCTGAAGCATAATCTCAGTACTGCCTTCTCCCTCTTCTTTAAATAGCTTATCAAATCGGGGATCAATTGCATGTACATTAAGATCCATTATAGATTTAAAAGTTGCAGCTGCATCTGGCCACTGTTTTAAAATCATTTGCTGTCTTCCTTTAACCGCGAGAGCTGCACCTTTAAGTATTCTGCCCTTATCACTTGCCGGGCGTGTTGCGGGAAGATCTGAAGCAACTGCTGTTAGTTCTGTAAGAACAAATTGTTCTATTTCAGAACGTGTATTTCTTGAAACTGAGTTTGCCTCCTGGATGCTGAGAACTTTTGTTACCAGCGGAACCCCACCATACCATTGAGCCAGCCAGAAATACTCATAAGCTCTCAGAAATCTTACCTCAGCAATATATTCTTTCTTTACAGCTTCATCCATAGTTACTTTATCTATATTCTGGAGGAAATAATTACATCTGTAAATAGATGTATATGCTTTGAGCCAGCGGGCCCTGATAACACCAGTTTCAGCAGCATAAAGGAAGTATCCGCTGTAAACAGATGATATTGATCCATGTTTATAACCTGAATCATCAGTTGAACTGGACATCTGAAGCAGGAAGTTCGTATAGGCATTTTCCCCGACGCTGCTACCCTGATAACAACCAATAAGTGCAAGTTTGGCGTCATTACCTGTCTTCCACATCGATGCCTCCGATAAGTTAGCCAAAGGTTGTTCATCTAACCACTCTTTCTGGCATCCTGTCTGTGCAAATAGAAATACTAAAAGCAACAAACTTATTTTTATATTTATTTTCATTTTTCTCATCGGTTTAGAGTTAAAATTCAA
Source organism: uncultured Rikenellaceae bacterium (assembly GCA_964587405.1). Classification (GTDB taxonomy): domain Bacteria; phylum Bacteroidota; class Bacteroidia; order Bacteroidales; family VadinHA17; genus LD21. Next base: position 877 of record CAZPMM010000218.1, on the reverse strand, counting down.
TATTTACTCCAAGAATATACAACTTTGAAAGCGGATACCATCTGGAAGATCCTCCTACGCTCATTTCCGGATCCCATCCTTTGTAAAATCCTGTAAGAGTAAATAAGTTTTCACCACTGGCATAGAAGCGAACAGAGTTCAATGATATTTTTTGTACCCATCTTGCAGGGATTCTGTAACCCAAAGTTAGATTCTTGAGTCTGATAAATGTGGCGTTTCTTATCCAATAATCTGAAGGATTATTTGAGTAGAAGTCAGTGCTTGTTATATATAGTTTGGGATATCCTGCATTTTTATTAGCATTTCCGACATGATACCTTTCTTCCATCTGCCATCTCTGAATATTTCCATCATTGTCAAAAGCATAGAAGTGCTCAAGAGCCACACTTGCTTTTCTGCCTCCTTCGCCCTGGAACAATGCACTGAAATCAATCCCTTTCCAACTTGCGTCGAAGTTGATCCCATAATAACTTGTCGGTCTTGGCATACCAATTACTTTTCTATCATAGGCAGCATTTACAATACCATCCGGAACACCATCAGGGCCACTGATATCCAGATACTTTATTCCACCACTGTTTGCATAAGCCAGGAACGGTTGAGTAGGTGCCGAAGCTACTTCAGCATCATTAACAAATACTCCGTCAGTAACAAAACCATATGTGCTGCCTATTGGTTCACCAACAAACAAACCTTTGGCTATATCAATTTCAACGTTAGCAAGTTTTTTTACCTTATTTTTTACCAGGGATAGATTTGCTGATACACCATAGGCAAAATCGCCTATACTGTTTCTGTAACCAAGATCAAAATCCCATCCCTTGTTTTCAACTGTTCCTGCATTTTCTGCTGAAGGCGATGCCCCTAATATGGTTGA
>CAZPMM010000217.1:0-4696 GCA_964587405.1 uncultured Rikenellaceae bacterium | reverse complement strand
TCAAAGAATCAATGCATTGCCGAAATCATGCAGTATTTAAAAGGGGAAAGCTCATCCTGGATAAACAAACATAAGAAAGCAACATTAAAATTTGAGTGGCAGGATGATTATTATGCTGTTTCAATAGGCATAGGTCAACTTGAAACCCTGAGAGCATATATCAGGAATCAGGTCAGTCATCACAGGAAGACTTCTTTTTAAGATGAAATTGATCTGATGATACGAGAGTGTGGACTTGAAAGGTGCAGAGACTTTAGTCCCTGCACGGTTAATGTTGTCAGTTAAACCAGTATGATATCTTAACTACCAGTCCCCGGTTTTTATTCATCAGATTTTCAGTGTATGAATTTCCTGTATAAACAATGAACAGATCCGATACCGGAGCAAAGCGCCACTGGAAGCGCATATTCATATTCAGGTTATCAATCTGGTTGTTATACTGTACGAATGTGGTAAAAAATATTTTATCAGTGAATGTTATATCGAGTGTGGGTCCGGCAAGGATCAGTTTGGCACTATTATATGGTTGCGGTAATGAGATGTTGTTATAACTCATTGTCATTCCTATGCTGCCATAGGGCTGTACCCTGTAATTCATTTGGCCGTTAATGTTCCAGAGAGTACCGTTATAATAACCTCCGAAGCTTGTTTTCACCTCATAGTTGAATAACTTCCGGTTATCTGAAGTAAATCCCACCTGTATATTTTTCCAGTTGAACTGTTCTCCTGCCTGAAGTTTTTCTCCCCCTGTATTTGTAGGATCATAAGCCTGATTGAGCTTAACGAATTGTTCTTCAACACTTAGGGAGAACTGGCTTTTATTGTGCCATCCGACAATATATGAAAGTTCTGTTTCCCGGTCAGTAAGAGATAATTCCGGATTGAAGATCAAATCAAAGCTGGCGGCAGGGCCATGATTAAGGATCCTTTTAGATCCTGAGGGATAAAAAAGGTAGCTGACAACAGGTGTGATCCTATAGAAACCGGTCCTCCTTATATAGCCCGCTTCAGCAATATAATCCGAACCTATCCACGATTGATCGATACCGGCTTTCAGAAACTGTGTGGAATAGCTTATATTTCCTGAAACAGCTCCGGCATTAATTCCCGCTCCCGGATAAAACGACTGGTGATAAAATGTCTTACCCTGCAACTTATTGTCGGCAGTGGCGAAATTATATTCAAGTCCTGCCACACTGTTGTAACGATATCCGGTGAACACAGAATCGTCGTATGTTCCCGTGATTTGTTTATGAACAAGAAATCCTGCAATACTTGAACGGCTGAATATTTCACGCTGAAGAACAGCTACTGCATAATTACCGCCGAGGTTCTCACCTTTTGTTCCGGTCTGCATATCCATCATCCCTATTCTCCATTTTTTCCCTATCCTTCCGGTAAGTCTTCCACCGAAATTTACCGGTACATTAAGTCCGATACGCCGTGAAAAGAACGGACGAGCCTGGTTGTTCCCGAGATTGGCAAACAGATCGCTGTTCTCAAGAAAAAACTGTCTTCTTTCAGGATAAAACAATTCAAAACGGTCCAGGTTTGTCTGCTGTCTGTCTTCCTCGACCTGGGAATAATCCGGATTTACTGTTAGATCTAGGTTCATGGATGTCGACAATATCATTTTGGTATCAAAGCCTGCATTCCATTTCCATTTTGCAGGTTCTCCTGCTTCTGTATTTTTTATTACTGTTCCCGTAGCGTAAGGAATGAATGATAAGCGTAATCCTGCCTTATCGGGGGGTTCATCCCAGATCAGTGTTCCGGTATGAGGCAGGGAGTTGTGAGGGAATTGTCCGGGAACCGGAGCCCATGCCGATTTTTCATTTGTTTTAAGATCAAGCCGGCCAAAATTGATCCCCCATTCTTTTTCTCCGTCGAAATAACGAAGACTACGGAACGGGATCGCCATCTCTGCAACCCATTTGTCGTCGTAGCTCTTCACACAGCTTCTCCATTTGATATCCCAGGTAAAACTTGACTGATTCCCGTTGTTTATCACTCCGTCAGCCTGAGCTCCAGCTGCAGAGACACCGAAAGCAAATCCATTGGTAAAATTATTATAAGTATCTAAATGAACTCTGAAATTATCATTCTTACCAAATTCGAAATCCCTTCGAAGAGACGCAACAGGTCTTTTCCCGGGTGTAGGATCGTAGCATATGGCTCCTACATATAAATTTGTTTTATCATAAGTGATAAAAACCGTAGTTTTTGCAACGGCAAAACCTGTATCTACCGGAGTTACACATTTAAAATTTTCAGCCTTTTCGGAATCCTGCCATGATTTCTCATCAAGTATTCCGTCAATTTTCATTTCCTCACTGGTGCGTGATATATTTATTCGGTAGTTAGAACGATTAACTGCTTTTTCCTGGGAATAAAGCAACATTCCTCCGAACAGAAGATATAAAAAAGAGAGAAAGAGTTGTTTTTTACCGTACATCTTTTTCAGGGTTCAAAAATAGGAAATAGAATTCAACTCTTTTGCGTTTTCTGATCTGTTTTATTCATAAATATTCTTAAATTATATATATCTCTTTGTTTTCTAACTTAATTTGTTTAAATATTTTATTATTAAAAGTTAATGTGATTAAAGAAGAGATCAGCAACCGAAAGAATGAGTTAGCCAGATCGTCCATATGTTTTACTATTTCAGGATTATATTTTTCCTCCATCTCTTTATCCGAGAACCGGGCTTCAGATGTTGCTATTCAGGCAGGAAAAGGATCCTGGGAGCATCACCCCGCTTAGTGTTGCTCTGTACCGTGCCTGCCGGTTTCACGTCCTTCCCATCCGGTTTTGCCGTCGCCGACATAGAGTTCCGTTACTGTTTTCGAAACCCTGTCATCGACTTCTTCAACCAGTTGAATCCTCAGAGGATTTGTGAGAGCTTTAAGGTTTTCCAGTACCGGTGCATAAGGTTCTGCACCTTTTGCGGTTTCATAAACCAGATAAGCCCATTTTTCAGAAAAGACATTTCCTTTCATGGCAGGTACCATCTGTTGCATATTTGAGGAAAGGAATGTAAGTGATAATGCTCTTGCCCAGTATATCCACGGACCTCCTGTAATATAAAAGAATGGATTAAGAAGTCTGGTCGGGTTTTCAAGTCCGGCATTTGCATAGCTGAGTTGTATTCCTGCAAAGCCTACACCTTCTTGTTCATTATAGAACGTTATCCATGGAACATCTGCTTCCATAAGCAGATCAGTAAGATCAGGCATCTTTGTCACATCATATGTTATGACTTTATCTCTGATAACATCATACCATGCTGCATGTGTTATCAGTTCTCTTTTGATAACTATTTCTGCATTCCGAAGAGCAATACAATGCATTGTTTCATTTATCCTGAGTACTGTTGAACTTATGAAATATGGTTTTCCGGGGTAAAATTCATATCTGACTGATGCATCAACTTCCGGTATTTCACGAAGATTACCCCATACGGCACTTTCTGCTTTTACAGCACCGGAATATGAACTAATATTCTGAGGCGGATCCCAGTCGGCTGTATGAGTCCATGGCCTGGGCGGTGTATAGATTTCCGGGTTCCAGTGAATAGCTCCATTAGTTTCTTTACGGTGATAAATAGGGAATTCCGGTTTACTTTTCAGAGTTATCTGGTCAAGATGCCCTGATTTGGGATGCAGTACAATTGAAAGGTGTTCATTATCAATATGCAGTGCAGGTGCTTCGCCCCGAACAACGAGATCTGATGTATAACCTTTTGCCATTGCATCCGGATTATTGTAATAAACATGGAATATGCGGCTTGATCTGGCAGGGACATCGGCCATAAAAGCAATTCTTGCCGATACAGTCGGGAACCAGACCGGAACATTTCTTGTCGGTTTGCCGTTTTCATCCGGAGCAAGATCATCTTCTACCAGATACTGCTGTAAATCATAAACCTGTGACGGGACTTCAGTCAATTCATAGCTTACGGGATCTACAGCCACTACTCTGATATCCCTTTTGAGATCATTTGCTTCATCGGGGTAAAATGCAAGGAGTACCTCCACCGGTTCGGCTTTCCTGTCAATACCTGCTGTTTCTGTAAGTACAACTGATTTATAACTTTTCCATGCAGGGTCAAAGACTTTTACTTTTTCGGGAGCTTTCAATGTTCTTACTGCCGAAATGATCTGATCCTTCGGCGAAGCCTGAACTCTTTCCTTCATCCTGACAGTGATCTTTATCTGATAATTCTGACCAGGTTGCCATTTGAGCCATCCGACTACATTCATATCCTTGTATAGAGTATTGTCCTGCGAAAGACCTGCTCCTGAAGGAGGACGATGTCTGATTGCGGGAAGGGAAGGATCTTCTTCCTCACCTGCTTTATGAAGGTTCAGATAACGGAGTACTTTACCATTGACCTCGGCTTCAACTTCAATTATCGAAGAACGAGGTAGTTCCAGGTCTGCTGTAAAATGATAGAATGGAACTGCAGGGTAGGGATAAACAAGTTCAATATTTTTGATCTGAAGAACTTCTTTTTCCTTTGCCTCAATTGTAATAAACGGAAGGATAATAAATCCAACGATTAATATTACGCGTGTTGTTTTCTTTAATGAGTTCATTTTTTTCAATTTTACTTATTACGTACAGAAATCAAATTTCTGTTTCTCATTTCTTTCAGAGCAGATTCCCATTTACCTCCCGATCCCCACAGATAATA
>CAZPMM010000216.1:0-4718 GCA_964587405.1 uncultured Rikenellaceae bacterium | reverse complement strand
ACAGCCAGTGCCAGTTCTGTAGCAACAGCTGCATCAACAGCATTACCACCTTTCATAAGCACTGATATTCCTACACGTGATGCTTCAGGATGGGAAGTTACAACCATGCCGTTGGCTGAAATAATTTCCCTTCCCTCAATAACGGAGGTATTGTTTGTCTGCCGGTGGCTGCACCCGGCTATCACGATTGTCAGGATCAAAATATTAAATATCCGCATCATTTTTCTCATGAATTAATTGCCGGGTTCAAATATAATAAAACCGGCAACAGCTCTTTATACCCATGAGAAATAAACAACTGCTTCCGACTGATCCCCATGAAATCATTATTTTATTATTTTTACGTAAACTTATTTAATATGTTGCCCAACCAACCGCTGGCTGAAAGGCTACGGCCAAAAAATCTTAAAGAATTCTGCGGGCAGGAACACCTTGTAGGGGAAGATGCTGTTCTGAGGAAAATGATTGAATCAGGGAACATTCCCTCTTTTATTTTATGGGGTCCTCCCGGTGTGGGAAAAACCACTCTTGCATGGATTATTGCAAACACTCTTAAAAGACCATTTTATCATCTGAGTGCTGTACATTCAGGGGTGAAAGATGTTAGGGAAACAATCGAGAAAGCAAAAAAACAACAATTCTTCGATCAGCCCAATCCGGTACTTTTCATTGATGAGATTCATCGTTTCAGCAAATCACAACAGGATTCGCTTCTGAGTGCGGTTGAACAGGGGGTCATAACTCTCATAGGCGCAACTACTGAGAATCCGTCTTTTGAAGTGATTCCTCCCCTCCTTTCACGATGCCAGGTTTACGTAATGAATTCTCTTGGCAGCAATGAACTTACCGCTCTGCTTAAGAAAGCGATCAAGAAAGACGCTTATCTTATGAAATATAATATTGAAATAAAGGAATTTGAAGCCCTGATCCGCGTATCCGGCGGAGATGCAAGAAAACTGTTCAATGCGCTTGAACTGGTAGTTGTAGCTGAGACCGACAAAGAAGGAGATAACAGGATAGTCATAACCAATAATAAAGTATTATCCCATGTCCAGAAAAACCTAGCCCTGTATGATAAGCAAGGTGAGCAGCATTATGATATCATTTCAGCTTTTATAAAATCTATCAGGGGAAGTGATCCTAACGGAGCAGTATACTGGCTGGCCAGAATGGTGGAAGGTGGCGAGGATCCCAAATTCATTGCCCGGCGACTTGTCATTCTTGCCTCTGAAGATATAGGTTTGGCGAATCCGAATGCTCTTCTTCTGGCACAATCCTGCTTTGAGGCAATAAATGTTATAGGATGGCCTGAATCCAGGATTATACTGTCTGAAACAACAGTTTATCTGGCTACATCACAAAAAAGCAACTCCTCATATATGGCAATAGAGGCAGCTATAGAAGCCGTAAGGAATAGCGGTGATCTTCCTGTACCATTGCATTTGAGGAATGCTCCAACGAAACTTATGAAAGATCTGGGTTATCACAAAGAATATAAATATGCACATAGTTACGATGGCAATTTTATTCCCGACAATTTCCTGCCTGAAGAGTTAAAAGGAACAATATTCTATGATCCTGGAGCCAACACCCGAGAAGTTGAAACAAGAAAAAAACTTTCATCTCTCTGGAAAGGATATTATGATTATGATAAAAAGTGATCCTTAACGTTTTTATTGTGAAAACAAATACATTAATTTTACATAAGAAATTATCTAGTATAAAATGAAAAAGCTTTTTTTGATCACTACAAGTCTGTTATTGACTCTTTCAGTCAGCGCCCAATCGCTTGAAGAGATTGTGAAGAACTATTCTTCAGCCAATAAGTTCGATCAGATAAAAACTAAGAAAACCATCAAAATCACGGCTAAAATGTCGATGATGGGAATGGAAGTACCAATGGTAATATTGATGAAGAGTCCGAATAAAATAAAGACAGTGATGAACATGAGCGGACAGGAGATCATTCAGTCATATGATGGAGAAAAGGGATATTCTGTGAATCCCATGATGGGATCGACGCAGCCATCGGAAATGGGTTCTGAAGAAATAAAACAACTCATCAGGAACAATAATTTTGAGAATATAATTGACAAATTACTCAAAAACGGTCAGCTTGAACTTGCAGGAGAGGATATGGTTAACGGGAAAGAGGCATTGAAAGTCAAAGCCACATATGAACCGGGAACAACAAGTATTCTCTACATTGATAAGGCCTCGTGGTTACTTGTAAAACAAACAATGGATGTTGCACAGGGAGGAATGCCGGTAACAGTTGAGACTTATCCCTCTGATTACAAGGAAATACAAGGTCTTGTTTTCCCGATGAAAACCACGACATCGGTTAGTGGAATGGAAATGGTGGTCAGTTTTACCAATGTTGAGATAGATATACCTATAGAAGATTCTGTCTTTAAGTTGAAATAAGCTGCAAAAAAAGATGCGCCCGATGGCGCATCTTTTTTTGCAGCTGGTCTGTAAGCCGGCTTCTGTACAGTTTCGGTTTCTTCGAAAGAATATAAAACCGTTTCCCATCATTTATCTTGTCCTGTCATCACTGGCAGGATCATACGATCTACCCCCCGGCGTTGGACGAGCAGCCCTCAATGCCGGTATACATGATCTTTCAACCCATGAGTTGTACGGCTTCCCGTGTTACCACAGGAACCGGTGAGCTCTTACCTCACCTTTTCACCTTTACCTTCAAAACCCAGAAAAGTCTGACCTTCTCAGGTTTTGGAAGGAAGTAATTTTCTGTTACATGTCTATATCCTCGCGGATATCTTCCTGTTAGGAAGCATGGCGCTCTGTGTTGGCCGGACTTTCCTTCCCGCCTGATGCGAGACGATGGGACGACCAGCTGCAATACAAAGATAATAAATTCTACCGTTTGCATATAAAAACATAAATTGGTTATTTTGGCCTGCAATTTTTATGAAAGATTTTCAGAATATAATTAATATCGACGAATACGATTATGACCTTCCTGAGAAAAGGATAGCACAATACCCCCTAACCGAAAGAGACGGCTCCAGATTGCTTGTCTACAGGAAGGGAAAAATATCTGAAGACATTTTCAGGAATATAACCGGATACCTGCCGGCATCTTCTCTTCTGGTCTTTAACAATACAAGAGTAATAAAAGCCAGGCTTCTTTTTACAAAACAGACAGGATCAAATATTGAGATACTTCTTCTTGAACCATTGGAACCGTCAGATTACAGCTGCAATTTTGCCTCAGAAAAACATGTCGAATGGAAATGTATGATCGGAAACCTCAAAAAATGGAAAGAAGGACCGCTTACACTTTCCTTTGAAGTGAATAAAAAACAATATAAACTATTTGCCACCAGAGAAGGCCGGTGCGGTGAAGCCTGGAGGGTAAAGCTCTGCTGGGAACCCGGAGAGATTAGCTTTGCCAGAGTAATTAACAGTGCCGGGCATCTACCTCTTCCCCCCTATGTAAACAGGGAAGATGAGGAGATCGACAATATACGTTACCAAACCGTTTACGGGAAAATCAGCGGATCAGTCGCTTCTCCGACCGCAGGATTGCATTTCACCAAAAATGTACTTTGTGATATAATAAATATAGGTATTGATTCAACAGAAATCACACTTCATGTTGGTGCCGGAACATTTCAACCGGTAAGAACAAATAATATTTCAGATCATGTAATGCATTGTGAACACTATACAGTAACCCGTAACACTATTGAAAAAATACTGTCAAACACTGATAATATTATTGCAGTTGGAACAACAAGCGTGAGAACTCTTGAAAGTCTGTACTGGTCTGGCAGAAAACTGATCCTGTACCCTGACACTGAAAAAAAACAATTTCATACCAGACAATGGGAACCATATCAAGTTGGTCATACCGAAGAAATAAGTGTCCAGGAATCACTTGAATCCCTTCTCAGGGAGATGGACAAAAGAGGAACAGAAAACATCATTGCATCAACAGAATTGATGATTATACCGGGATATGACTTCAGGATCATCAACGGTATGATTACTAACTTTCATCAGCCACGCAGCACACTTCTGCTTCTTGTATCAGCATGGACCGGAAAAAACTGGAAAAAAATATATGATTTTGCAGTTCATAATAATTTCCGTTTTTTAAGTTATGGAGATAGTTCATTGTTAATTAAATAAACATTCACCTACTATTTTAGTTCATTTATCAATAACATTTTTAAAACTTTTGAAATTAAAGCGATTTTTCTTTTATTTGCCATTGACTAATTACTATGGATAATAACAGGATACTTCAGCAAATTTATGCCATGTTTGGAATCTTCATGGTTATGTTTTATCTGGGAGGCGGAATTTTTTTCCTTTTCTTTGCTGACAGGTTATTAAATATGAATAAAGCTATTTTAGGAATACTGGGAGGTACCTTTTTGCTTTACGGAGTTTACAGAGTTTTTGTTACTTATAAACAGATAGTAGACGCTTTTTTTACAAGGGATAAGGATGAAAACTGAATCCGGATCCTCCTTACATTTAACGAAAATTGCTCTGGCATACAGTTTGGGGTATGAGGTATTAGCTATGACAAAACATATTGTTACCCATGAATGTATTAAGATTGATAAGATTATATTTCAAAGTCGTTTTCCGGGAGATAAGATTTATCTGCAATAACTTATTTTCTTTTACATCCGGAGACAAGCTGAGTCCGGTAGTCATTACCGTTTCTTTTATTTCCC
>CAZPMM010000215.1:0-4739 GCA_964587405.1 uncultured Rikenellaceae bacterium | reverse complement strand
TTTTGCCACAATGCCTGCCTTAAATGATCTGAAAGATAAAAATTTCCACATAAATATTTGTATTAATCCAATAACTGTTTTATTTTTGACCAATTAATTTAATTGGTTAAACTTTACGGTTAAAATACTATGGCAGAAAATGATAAACAAACGGAGGAAAAGATCTTCGAAGCAGCAACTGAAGTTCTCGTTGAAAAGGGAATGGATGGTACAAGAATGCAACATATAGCCGACCGTGCCGGGATAAACAAATCATTGTTGCACTATTATTACCGTACAAAGGATCGCCTTTTCGAAGCTGTTTTTGAAAAGATAACTGATCAGATCTTAAGAAAATTTGCACCCATTCTTGATGAAAATCTATCTCTGGAAGCCAAGATCAGGTTCTTTTACAGAGAACATATAGAATTCCTCAAAAAAAACCCACGTCTGCCTGCTTTTTTTCTGAATGAAATAAATCGCAATCCGGAAAGAATCAGGAAGCTTTTAAGAAATATTGATATTGAAAATTTGTGGGACACACTGGAAAATCAGCACCGGGATGAACTGAGAAAACACAGTATCGACAGTGGAGACCTACCCCAGTTGATGATTTCAATAGCTTCGCTGAGCGTGTTTCCTTTTGTAGCCAGGGGTGTTTTTGAAGCAGTACTTGAAAAAACAGGTAACAGTTTTGATGATTACATGGAGAAAAGGAAAGAGTTTTTGGCGGAGTTTGTGATAAGAGCAATAAGAAATGCCCGGAATGCCTAAAGTTAATTTATGAGTAATTGGCTTGCCGGGTGTAGTTTACCGGTTACCGGATGCCGGGCGCCACATTGAGAATAAGAGTTAAAATAACATAGAGATGAAGAAGAAACATCTGATCATTTTATTAATTGTATTAGCAGGAGAAACGGTTGTTGACGGGCAGAAGATAATAACGCTGAAAGAGTGTTATGAGAGGGCATATGCGACAGCTCCGATATTGGCTGAAAAAGATATTTATAATAATATCTGGCAGATAAAAAATAAAAACCTTTCAAAGGGATGGCTTCCGGTACTTGAGGCAAACGGAAGCTTTCTTTATAGTTCGTCGGTTATTGACATGAATGATGTTATTGGCGTTCTTCCTGTTCCGGGTATCGCTGACTTTATCAAACCACTGCCACATGAACAATATAAAATCACTCTGGATATCACCCAGATGATCTATGACGGTGGTTCGACAAAAAGCGCAAGGGCACTTGAGAAAGCCGATATGAAGATCAATGAGGAACAGAATGAGACCGATCTTTATAAACTGCGCGGGCAGGTAAACAGTTATTACTTCAACATTATGCTCTTAGAAAGGCAGAAAGAGCTTTTGCAGAACTATCTTGAATTAATAAACAGAAAAATAAGCTCATTCTTGTCTGCCGTTGAAAGTGGTGTGATCAATAAATCGGATATCTATGTCCTTTCATCAGAAAAAATAAAGCTTGAACAACAGCTTGCCGAAAACGGGATCAGGAAAACATACCTTTTAAAAGTCCTTTCCGATCTTACCGGAAGTGAAATGGATACTGCCACACAGTTTGTGATCCCTGAGGCAAAGGAAGAGTTGACAGATGATCTCAATCGTCCGGAACTTAAGATATTCGACCTTCGTAAGGAACATCTTGATGCATCATTTCAGCTTATTCAGAGCAAATGTATACCAAAAGCATTCGGCTTTGCAACACTGGGATACGGGAACCCTCCCGGCAGTAATTTTTTCAGGGATGAATTTGCACCATATTACATAGTGGGAGCAGGTGTTAAATGGAACATATTCGACTGGAACAAGGCAAAAAATGAAAAGCAGATCGTCACATTTCAGCAGAATCTGATTGAGAAAAGGAAAACAGATTTGACGGATAATCTGAAAAGGATGCTTGACATCAAACGCGCTGAGATACTGAGTCTGGAAACATTGCTTAGAACAGACTCGGATCTTATCGACCTCAGAAAAAGGATCACAGCCGCGGCAGAATCACAATATGAGAACGGGACGATAACAGCCACGGAATATCTGAATGAACTTAATTCGGAGAACCAGGCCAGGATAAACTATGAAATACATAAGATCAACCTTGCAATGGCGAGGATAGAATTTCTGAATATAAGCGGTAAAGACATTAAATAAACACTGAATAAAAATGAAAAGCAGACTGATATTTCTTATCACAGCAGGGCTGTTGGCTGCCTGCTCAGGGAATGAAGATGAAGCCGATGCCTACGGCACTTTTGAAGCAACCGAAATTATCGTTTCGGCAGAAACAAACGGACGTATTCTTAAGTTTGATGTAAGGGAAGGGACTGATATTGAACAAAATGCTGAGATAGCCCTTATTGATACCACACTGTTCCATCTTCAGAAAGCCGAAATAGAAGCGGGAATGAAGAGTGTCAGTACCCGGATTTCTTCAATCAATGCCCAGAATGAAATACTTAAACAGCAGATTGCCAACCTCAATGTAAATATTTCCAGGATAGAAAACATGTTGAAAAATGATGCTGCAACACAGAAGCAGTATGATGACCTTGCCGGTCAGGTGGCCGTTCTGCACAAACAGATAGCTGCAAATAATACACAGAGATCATCAGTATCTGCCGAATTGTCGGTATTTGAATCAAGAAGAGCCACACTTGAGGAGCAGGCTGATCGCAGTTGCGTAAGAAGCCCCATTAAAGGAACAGTTATCGAGAAATATTCCGAAGCCGGAGAAATGACGACTGCAGGCAGACCACTTGTAAAAATAGCTGATCTGTCATTAATAAAACTCAAAGTATATGTCAGCGGAGCTCAGCTGGGATCATTGAAAACAGGTGGTGATTGTACTGTAAGAATTGATAAAGGTGAAAAAGCTTACCTTACCTTCCCGGGAAAAATAAGCTATATCTCAGCCAGGGCAGAGTTCACACCAAAAATAATCCAGACAAAAGAAGAAAGGGTCACACTTGTATATGCCGTTACCATCGAAGTTAAGAATGACGGTACAATGAAATCAGGAATGCCGGGAGAAGCCATTTTCTGAAAACATGGAGAAAATTATTGAAGCAAAAGGAATAAGAAAAATTTTCGGAGATACTCAGGCTCTGAAAAATGTATCATTCTGCGTGAATGAAGGAGAATTATTCGGGTTCATCGGTCCTGACGGAGCAGGAAAAACAACACTTTTCAGGATAATAACCACGCTTCTTCTTCCGGATGAAGGAGAAATGACTGTCCTTGGACACGACTGCAGAACTGGTTACAGGGAACTGAGAAAGAAAACAGGTTATATGCCGGGTCGTTTCAGCCTGTACCACGATCTCACGGTTGAAGAGAACCTGAATTTCTATGCAACTGTTTTCGGAACCACTGTAAAGAAAAATTATGATCTGATCCGCAACATTTATTCCCATATTGAACCTTACAGAAAAAGGCTGGCAGGAAAGCTCTCAGGTGGTATGAAACAGAAACTTGCTTTATCATGTGCACTCATCCATAAACCTGAGCTTCTGGTACTGGATGAACCTACAACAGGGGTAGATGCTGTTTCAAGATCTGAATTCTGGGAAATGCTGAAACAGCTTCGGAAACAGAATATAACAATCATTGCATCTACTCCATATATGGATGAGGCAATGAAATGTGACAGGGTGGCACTTATTCAGAAAGGAGAGATATTGTCTGTAAATACTCCGGAAAAATTAAGGAAAGAATTCAGCAGGAAGTTATTCAGCATAACGGCATCAGAAAAATATAAGCTTATCAATGCACTCAGAAGTTTTCCGGGAACCCTTACAGCTTATCCTTTCGGAGATTCAGTTCATGTTACTTTTAAAGAGGATAAATATGATTATTCTGTCTTTGAATATCTGCAAAGAGCAGGTATAAATAATGTGATAATAAATGATATCATTCCGGGAGTAGAAGACAGGTTCCTTGAACTCATGGAAACATAAGCAATTTTCTCTCCCGCAATGAGTAATCGGACCGGGAGGGTCAATGGGATGTAAATATGGAAAACAAAATAGTAATATCAGTCAGAAATCTCGTCAAGAAATTCGGAAGTTTCACGGCCAACGATAATCTGAGTTTTGAAGTTTATGAGGGTGAGATTTTTGGTTTCCTTGGACCAAACGGAGCCGGCAAAACAACAGCACTCAGGATACTTTCGGGTTTGTCAGAACCCACATCCGGAAGTGTGTTAGTAGCCGGATTCGATGCCAAAAAGCAACCAGAAATGATAAAAAAGAATATTGGCTATATGTGCCAGAAATTTTCACTATATGAGGATCTTACCGTGAAAGAGAATATAATGCTTTACGGTGGTATTTACGGAATTAAAAAGAATGTGATCCGGGAAAGAACTAAAGGTCTTCTCAAAAGGTTACGTTTTGAGGAACATGGCGACAAGCTCATTGCATCACTTCCACTTGGATTAAAACAGAGGCTTGCGTTTTCAGTGGCTGTCCTGCATGAACCAAAAATTGTTTTTCTTGATGAACCTACTGGCGGTGTTGATCCTGTAACAAGGCGACAATTCTGGGAAATGATATATGAAACAGCTTCTCGGGGAATTACCGTTTTCGTCACAACACATTATATGGACGAGGCTGAATATTGCGACCGTATTTCAATTATGAATGAAGGTAGAATCGTCGCTCTTGATACTCCTGCAAACTTAAAGAAACAATACAATGCAGATAATGTTGAAGAGGTCTTTGTGAAAATTGCACGACCATGTTTA
>CAZPMM010000214.1:0-4758 GCA_964587405.1 uncultured Rikenellaceae bacterium | reverse complement strand
AGCCAACCGATATAGAAGGATCTCTCCGTCAGACTGGTATAAGTTCTACCTTGAAGACAGGAAAGAAGAAAAACTGGAAGCCGGGGGAGACGTTCCTGATATTCATTTCAGAATACCTGACAAGCTAAGGCAAATGATTGTATTTGCCAAACGTGATATTCTTTCAAAGATATCTGATATTCAGTATCTGCTCATTACCCTTTTTGAAGCTCCCGTTCTGGCACTTTTTCTCTCCTATCTTATCAGATATTTTGATAAAAGTGCTGCTACACCGCGTTATACACTGTATGAAAATGTAAATCTCCCGATTTATATATTCATGTCGGTCATTGTTGCAATTTTCATGGGGCTCACAGTCAGTGCCGAGGAAATAATCAAGGACCGTAAGATTCTTAAAAGGGAGGCTTTCCTTAACCTGAGCTGGAACAGTTATCTTCTGTCAAAGGTATTTGTACAGCTTAGTATTTCTGCTATTCAGGCATTTACATTTGTACTGATAGGTAATTGGATTACCGGTATCAGAGGCATGCTCTTTGAATACTGGCTTGTTCTGTTCAGCTGCTGGGCCGGGGCTAATATGCTGGGACTTGTTATTTCAGACAGTTTCAAAGCCGTTGTAACAATATATATTCTGATACCTTTCCTTGTGATCCCTCAGATCATGCTCAGTGGAGTATTGGTTAAGTTCGAAAAGCTAAATCCGAAAGTATCTTCTCCGGTTTCAATTCCCTTCTACGGTGAGATGATAATCGCACGTTGGGGATATGAAGCACTGGCTGTAAAACAATTCAAGGACAATAAATACGAAAAACTATTCTATATCTACGATAAGGCAATGAGCCAGGCTAAATACCGGAAAGATTACGTTCACGCCGAGCTAAAAGGGAGACTGGAAAATATCCATTCTGATCTTGTAAGAGGAACTTTAAATGAAGATACTTACAAAAAACTCCGACTCGTAAATAATGAATTCAGGAAACAGGCTGAAAAAACTCCGGAAATAAAATTCGGACAGATTGAATATCTTGAATCTGACCGGATCACAAAGGAAATAATTGAAAATGCCATAAGTTATATCGAGAGAATAAGGAGATATTACGTAGCCCTTTCAAACAATGCAAAGGGTAAGAAAGATGAAATTGTCACAAAACTTCAGGCTGAAGATGTCAAAGCTTTTCTGGAAATGAGGAATAACTATGCCAATGAAGCCCTTGAAGAATTTGTTATCAATAAAAATGAAACTGAAAAGATAATTATTTATCAGGATGAGATAATTCAAAAGCTTGACCCTGTTTATATGGATCCCAAACATAATCTAATAAAAGCTCATTTTTATGCTCCGGTAAAAATGATATTCGGAAAGGAAACTGACACATATTGGGTAAATATACTTGTTCTGTGGTTCATCACAGCAGTATTCTATTTCATTTTGTATTTCAGGATCTTAAAAAAGATACTTGATTCAGGGGGCAGAGCTTTGGGAAAAAGACATAAATCATCAATATCATAAAAAACAGGATGCCCCTCAGACAATCCATTCCGTTAAATCAAAAAAATACAAAGTTGAATTTCAATCTGTGATTTCGATCATCTTGAATGGCACACGGATGATTGATTCATAATCCTCACCGGCTTCAAGCATATCTTCATCATCCTCTTCATAATACCAGTTTACTTCAACTTCATTTTTTGCTTTATGAATGGCTTCAAGTTTCTTGAAAACGTCCAGAATGCATTTTGAGGAACTGGTATTGAAATACTCCAGATGGATATTGACAACCGTTTTGGGAAGCGGTGTCTCTCTGTAATTATCCAGCCAGTCAACCAAAGGTTTGTAGAATTCTACCGAGTTTTCAGGAATTGAACGACCTTTGATTTCAAATATGCCTTCTGATTTATCAAATCGTACAGTTGGTGTTTTCGGTGTTCCTTCTATAATTATCGGTTCCATTTTAGTTAAATTAATTATTTATTAATTGTTTCATGCTAAGTATCAACATCAACCAGTATATTAAGGTAGAAAAACGAGAATTTTTCGTTATATGGCTTAAAAGTATAATCAAGTTTGTGGCCTGATTTTCTTGCTATATCGACAAGACCAAGACCTCCTCCTCCTTTCGCGGAAATCCTTTGATGATTAAGTATGAATTTATATAACTCTTTTATTTCTTCGTGTGTTGATCTGTTAATTTTCATGATCCTCTCTTCGAGCATATCCACCTGATCGGCATGCACAAAATTACCCGTTATTATCTTATAGCCACTGTTTGTTTTGGCAACCAGTAGTATCCCGAATTTTTCGGATTTCTGATCTTCAAAATCTTCCGGAACCTTATCAACATGATGATATAGATTCTGAAGGCTTTCAACAAGGATATTGTAGACCTTTTTTCTAAGTTTTGGCTGTTCATCTTCTTTTACCAGTTTATCCTCAACTGTATCAAGCACATAATTGATCACTTCGGAATCAACATTCCCCTTGTAATAAAGTATTACATTACTTTCAGGATGATCTTTAAGGTAAGTCTCGACATCAAAGCTCATATAAGCTTTTTTTTGTAAAGGTCTGAATTTAACCGTTGACAAATATAATAAAAATAGTAGGTTAACCAAATTACAACTTGTTCACATTACAGGCCTTAAAATTAACAATGGTATTTCGGGCTTCCATAATATGAAATAGCAAATTCTTCTTATTACATTATTCTGAATTATTTATTCTTCCTGCTGCCTTCATATAATTCATATCCAGCGAGAACACATTCAATAGCTCCATTAAAAAGCCTGTATTTTTTTGCCGGTCTGAGTCCTATTTTATTGAGGTAATCTCTTTCTGTAGTGATGACCCAGGCTGTATTTTGGGGGAAAGCGTGCTTAAGGGTAGTGCCTATCATGTTGTAAAGATTTTCGATCGCAGAAGGAAGTATTCTTTTACCATAAGGAGGATTCATAATTATGATCCCGTTGCTAAATTCCGGTTTTACATCTTTAAAATCACAAACATCAAGCTGTATAATATCCGTAAGTCCTGCATTTGCAATATTCTTCCTGCATCTTCTGACCATATCGGCTGAGATATCGCTTGCTTTTATGATAGCTGCAGATTTAATGATTCCTTCTTCTGCCTTTTTTTTAATTCTTAAAAACAATTCATTATCGAACTCTTTCCACCGGATGAAAGCAAATTTTTTTCTAAACCTGCCAGGAGGGATATTACATGCCATCAAAGCTGCTTCTATCGAAATAGTTCCGGATCCGCACATTGGGTCAAGGATAGGCGATAATCCGTTCCACCCGGATAACATTATTATACCGGCTGCGAGTATTTCGTTCAAGGGCGCTGTACCCTGAAAAGACCTGTAACCACGTTTATACAAAGGTTCACCTGTTGAATCGAGTGAAACAGTAATATTGTTGTTACTGATATGAAGATTAATAATGACATCCGGATCTGCTGTATCAACAGAAGGTCTCTTACCTGATCGGCGTCTGAAATAATCAGCCACAGCATCCTTTAAAACCAATGCCGGATAAGTTGTATGTCTGAAAAGTTTTGAATTAACAACAGGAACAACTGAAAAAGTATTATTACTATCCATATAAGCAGACCAGTTGATTTTCATTGCTCTGCGGTACAATTCATCTCCTGATGCTATGGTGAATTCAGCTACAGGCATCAGAACAGATAATGCCGTTCTCGAACAATAATTGATCCTGTACATGGTTTCATAAGTTCCACTGAATGCCACGGCACGGTTCAGGGGTTTGGTTTCCAAAGCTCCAAGCGCCGACAATTCCTGCGCCAGAACATTTTCCAGACCATAAAAGGTCTTGGCTGTAAATCTCATTCTGTCTGCTGTTGGTGTAGCCTGGCAAAGGTAAACATTTGAACTTTTCCAAAACTTTCAGCGCTATCTTTTTTATTATAATGCAGGAGAGTTTTAAAAATTGTCGTTTCTTTGCAGAGGTATTAATCCAGGTATTAACCGTTAATAATATTATGATGAAATTAAAGACAGGAATATACAACGGGTTTATCTTTACCATTTTACTTCTGCTTGCATCCTGCAAAAAAGAAAAGCCTCTTGATGAAGCAATACTGGGAAAATGGGAAGTTGTTTCTATGACCCAGGTTACATTTGAGAACAAAGTTAAAAAAGCCGAATTAACCATTTACTTTGAAGCAAATGAAATGCTTTACCATTTTATTGACGGCGGATCAGGAATATTCTATGAAGGCAGCGAAGATTATCTCTTTTCCTGGACACTTAGCGGGAAAAAGCTGACAATAAGTAAACTTTATACTGAAGACTTTAATGCAAATCTTATTATTGAAGATGATAATCTTATGTGGTCATATGAAGAAAATGATCCAAAAACAGAAGGTATATCATATCAATTCATAGTCAATGCAAAAAGAGTCAGGTGATAGCCGGCAATGAATATCCGTGCTAATCCTTTCCATGAAACTCACTTGTTTCCGAGTATTTTGTTGTAGCGGTTCTTATCGGATATAACCTTCAGGGCTTCAGCAATAACTTTATCATTTTCATTGATAATCCGGAAATATTCATTTGTCTGCCATATATTATTAGCCAGAAGAGCTTTAAGTACCTGAAGGATTTCACCTTCAGATTTTCTGAATTGTTCCTCAACATATTTCACACCGGCATCTTCTCCTTTTTTAATGAATTCTTTTATATCCTCAGAAGGAAAATTAAAATTGTTTTTAAACTCGTCAAATGTTTTATATTTTGA
>CAZPMM010000213.1:0-4760 GCA_964587405.1 uncultured Rikenellaceae bacterium | reverse complement strand
AACCTGAGGGAAGTACCCCTCTTATTTATTTTTTTTGTCGGACACTAGTGATAATATATTATTCTTTGTAATCCTTGTAAACAAATCCGTACTTTAATAACAAATACTTGTAATGATAAAGAGCCACTACAATATCATTCCATTCCTGATAATATTCACCTTCGTTTCATGCTGCAAAAAATCAGAAACTGATTATAGAACCAAATACAGTGTCGTTGAAGATGCGATTTCCGGAAACAATATCGGGACATTTAATAATCGTCCGCTATATGTCAACAATTCGGATGCATTTATCCTTACAGGTGATCAGCCGGTAGCAAGACTGGCAAGGGGTCAGTCTTTATTTGGCACATTCCTGATTGGCATTATCCGGGATGGTAAAGGGAAATGGGTACATCAGTTCGATCAGATTATCTCAGAGTACAGACCCGGTCGGATGTTATGGAAGCTCTCTGATTCCTCATACAACAATCTGAAAATTATTCTGGAAGTATTGCCGATGGCAAATACTACAGGAATGGCCATAAAAGCCGTGACTGAAGGCGCCAGGGATGGAGACAGGATTATATGGGCTTTTGGCGGTGCACAGTGGAAACCTGGTCAGAACCTGGCATGGCGGTGGGATGTAACCAGGAACAGTTCTCTGCTGAAATGGGATTTTTCATCCGGGGACTGCAGGAATAACAAAATTATAAGCGACAGGAATATATCCTATATAACTGTTCCGGACAGCACTAAACCGGGTGAAGATCTTTTCAAAGTTGGAGTGAGCTGCAATGCCGTGGGTGAGATAAGGACAGGTGATGCAGGTTACTGGAAAGATCCTGTTATGTTCGAAGATTCACAGGCAACATCTTTACCCATTCTCAGCGGGATCCTGAATCCCGATGATGATAGTTCGGTATTCTGGGCAATAGAAGCATTCAAAAAAGGGAAAGATATTGATTTGTCGGGTATAAATGATCCTGCGAATTCCTTTGCGGAAGGTTTACAACGTACAATATCCTTTGAGAACAGGCTTAAGATCAATACCCCTGATCCATACCTTAATGCAGTTGCCAGAGCTTCAGTTGCTGCAATTGACGGGACATGGCGTCCTCCTGTTTTTGTTCATGGAGCAATGGCATGGAGTGTCAGGTTTCCCGGATGGCGGACCATTTTCGGAGGGACCATGTACGGATGGCACGACAGAGTAATGGATGAAGCAAAATTCTATACCGATTCACAGGTGACCGGGTCAGATAAGAAAGAAGCTAAAGCCGATCCGAAAACTCTCCTGACAGAACAACATCCTGATTCGAGATTTTATGGCACAGGTCACATCAGCAGAGATCAGACTTTCTATGATATGCAGAGCCAGTTCTTTGACCAGATAGTTGAAGAATACAGGTGGACAAATAGTCCCGAGCTTGTGAAATTCTTTCGCAACGCTCTGGAATTACATCTTCTATGGATGCGCGAATGCTTTGATCCAGATGGTGACGGTGTATATGAGAGCTATATCAATGTCTGGCCCACAGATTCCCAATGGTATAACGGAGGGGGTACAGCTGAAGAAACATCTTATGCTTACCGTGGGCATATGGCTGCAAGGGACATGGCCCGGAATGAAGGCGACAAAGAAGCTGAAGAATTCCATAACAGAATGCTTGAAAAAATAAGGAAGGGATTTTTTGAAAAACTCTGGATCGGCAGCAAAGGACATTCAGGTTCATACCTGGAACAGGGCGGACACGGGCGCCTGCATGAAAATCCATGGCTTTACAGCATATTCCTTCCCGTGGATGCAGGATTAACATCACAGTTACAGGCGATCGAATCGGTTTACTATTCTGAATGGGCACTGGAAAATGATACTATGCCCTCAGGCGGGAGAAAAGTATGGACTTCAAACTGGTTGCCTCATATCTGGTCAATTCGTGAATTATGGCCCGGCGATAATTATCATCTTGCACTCAGTTATTATAAGGCAGGCCTCCCCGAAGATGCCTGGGAAATATTCCGCGGGTCATTTATGTACAGTGCATTTGACTACGGGATCCCCGGAAACCTTGGTGATGTTCGTGGTGGTACCGATTTCGGGGATTGTATCCATCCCTTCAGCCGTACCCTTGTGTCCGGACTTTTTGGATATAATCCCGATTATCCAAATAACAAAGTGACTATTTGCCCGCAGTTTCCTGCATCCTGGGATCATGCATCAATTGAACTCCCGGATGTACGGATTGCTTTCAATTCCGGAAAAAATAAAATAACATACCGGATCGGGCTGGCCCGCAGTGAAAATGCAGAAGTGATGATCCCGGTCAGATGTAAAAAAATAAAGAAGGTAATGGTTAATGGCATAGAAACAGGTTTTGATGTTCTCCCGGGTTCCGGGCAAAGCATTGTCAGGATAAATCTGCCTGAAATGACCACCGCAGAAATTGTGATCAGAACAGGGAAATCCTTACCATATTATATGCCTGTAACAATCGAAGGCAAAATTGGAGAGAAGATAAGTATTGTTGCTGAGAATTCACAAATCATTGAATTCGAAGATCCCCAGGATGTACTTGATAATGAATTGATTGAAAACGGCATACTTACAGCAGATCTCGCATTAAACAAAGGTTTTCATACATTGTTGACCAGAGTGATGGCCGGCGATGCTCCCCAGTTACGTGTGTTCAGATTAAAAGTTAATGATCCTGATGGGGATGCACGTTCAGCTGAAAGGTTTTTGAAAGAAGTCCCTGAAAAGGCCTCCTGGGAAACAATTGATTTAAATCTTCAATTAAATGCCGATGTAAGGACAATATATCAGCAGAAATATCTCTCTCCGCGGCCGAATACCGTTTCGTGCCGCCTCGGGAGTGACGGATATTCTCCCTGGACCTTCTGGCACTGGAAAAGTCCGCTCCCTGTTATCAGGACTGATAAGGTTGCTGATATGCTAGACGATAATAACTGGCTGATCACTCCGCAGGGAATTCCTTTTGCATGGAATCCGGGAACTGAAAATATTGCATTCACTTCGATGTGGGATAATTACCCAGCAAAAATTGACTTCCCGGTAAACAAAAAAGGTGATGCAATATATTTCCTTGTCTGCGGATCGACCAATGTAATGCAATGTCAGATTGCCAATGCCGTGATTCGTCTGAATTATACTGACGGGAAGAAAGATTCGCTCGAACTTGTTCCGCCGGTCAACTACTGGAATCTGAGCATAATATCTTCAACTGCCACTTCTCCCGAACAGGATAACCGGGCTGATTATACTTCAGAAGCCGACAGATTCTGTTTGCCGGAAGTGCTTCCCGAGAGAGTCCAGCTTGGAGAAAATTGCAGGGCTATGCTACTGAATATTAAACTCAGAAAGGATGCTGTATTGAAAAGTATAACTCTTGAAACCCTTTCCCAGGAAGTTGTGGTGGGTTTAATGGGGGCTACATTATGCAGAATACCTTAACCGGAATATGAAATAGTTTAAATTATTCATTACAAAATACCTGAAGAACAAATGTTGCACGATCCCGGAAGCTATACTCCGCCCGTTATCCTGGAAGAAATACATCTGACTGATAAAGAAAAGACTATTTTGCGCAAGCTTGGGGAGGAAATCGCAGTAATTTCCGCATTGCCCGTTCATAAAGAGAAGGTTCTTTTATGGACCGGACTGAACGATCTCAGATCAGAACGTCCTATGGTGTGGATAAATGAAATACCATGGCACGAAATGAATGTCAATGATGAATTAACATTACAGACAGTCAATCCCTGGGCGCGGGAATTTGAACAGAAACTGAGAAGGGAGATATATCAGTGGAAACATATGCCCGGAGACATGATCGTAAATGATTATATCGAATGTCCCCTGGCGATTCATAGTACTGACTTTGATATTATTGAAGATGTTGATATCGTCAGGACAGATGAGAAAAGTGACATCTATTCAAGGCATTTCAATGTACAGATAAAGGAACCTGAAGACATTGAGAAAATAAAAATGCCCCGGATCACTCATTATGAAAAGACAACAGAAGTGATGTTCGATACTCTGAATGAACTCTTTAAGGATATCATGCCTGTCAGGAAAGTTGGCCAGACTCATATATGGTTCACTCCATGGGACTATCTTATACGCTGGTGGGGTGTTGAAGAATCAATGGTCGATCTGATTATGAGACCTGATATGGTAAATGCTGCTGTTGAAAGAATGACAGACGCCTGGATCTGTGAGCTCGACCAGTTCATTGAACAAAATCTTTTATCTCTTGACAATAACAACACCAGAATAGGATCCGGAGGATATGGTTATACGAGTGAGCTTCCCGGAAAGGAATATGACGCGGCGTGGGTAAAACCTCATAATATGTGGGGATGTTCCAATGCCCAGATTCTTGTTCAGGTTTCTTCGGAGATGCATTGGGAGTTTGCCCTCAAACACGAAATGAGATGGCTCGAAAAATGGGGATTAACATATTATGGTTGTTGCGAACCGCTTGACACCAAACTGGATATAATGAAGAGAATTCCCAATCTCAGAAAAATATCTGTAAGCCCGTGGGCGGATCTGGAAAAGATAGTTCGCGAAGCAGGTGACAAATATGTCCTTAGCATTAAACCCAGTCCGGCGATATTTGCAGCTGGTAACTGGGATCCAAAAACCGCCAGGTCAGCTCTGGAAAAAATCATGATGAAAACAAAAGGTATTTCCCACGTTGAACTGATCATGAAAGACATCTCCACTGTTGGATATCATCCGGAAAACCTGT
>CAZPMM010000212.1:0-4761 GCA_964587405.1 uncultured Rikenellaceae bacterium | reverse complement strand
GTCCACGAATAGACAAAAACAGGATGAGAATCTCTATAAGAAATGTTGTTCTCCATTGATTAAAACCTGGCAATTTGTCTATCATGTTGGAAGTAAGTGTGTTATATGATTTATGTTCCCTGATAGCCATAGCTTGGCTTGGATTTGGTTAATCAATTAAGTTACTTATTACCAGAAATTTAACCGTATTATTTCACTATTATTGACTATTTTATTGATTTTTCAAACAATTATATTAACATTTAACGGGACTATTGTAGATATGATTAATCCTTTAATAATTGAAACTTATACCAGATCTTGTTTCCTGGTACTATTTGTTGCCTTAATCTGTTTTATCACAGGAACTTTGATATCTTGCAGGGAATTTAAACCTGGGACGGAAGTAATTACTCCTGTTGATGGGGATATGCTATGTGAATATGATGGTAATATCATTAACGAAAATTTACTGGTAACCGTAAAAGTCCATGCTTCCAAAGGTGCAAGGATCAGAATAAATGAAATAAAAGCAAAATATTCCGGCAGCTTATACCAGGCAGAAATACCTCTTGAGAATTACAGAAATCTCATCGAAGTCGAAGAAAAAAGATCAGGAGAAAAGCAAAGCATTACAGTATTCCGGCTGAAAAATCACACAGCGAAATACAGGTTATCTCTGGATGATAATATCTGGTTTTTGAAGGATATATCCGTCAATTCAGCTACCTATAAGTCAATATTCGAAAATCCTTATCTGTCTTTCTTAAAAGAAGTGCATGATACTTATGGAACCAGAATCCATATCAACATTTATTACCAGACTGATGGTTTCAATCTCTCGCAGATGACGGACAAATTCAAAGAAGAATGGAAGAAAAATGCGGAATGGTTGAGATTGAGCTTTCATGCATTGCAGAATGATCCCGATATGCCATATAAGAATTCAGGTTACGATGAAGTAAAAAGGGATTGTGAATTGGTCAGGAAAGAGATCCGGCGATTTGCCGGAGATGAACTGATGGACCGCGTGACCACTCTGCACTGGGGAGAAGCAACAAAAGAAGGCTGCAGAGCTCTCAGGGATTCAGGCTATGATGTACTGGCCGGATATTTCAGTGTGGATACTGACCAATATCCGGTATCTTACTACTTGAATGCGGAACAAAGAGAATATGTCAATAAACGTTTTGTCTGGAGGGATAACAACGAAGGAATAATCTTTTCAAGAATCGGAATGGTCATAAACAGTTTTGAACTTGATCAGATAATACCAACTCTGAATGGTTATTTGAATGGTCAGCACAAGCCTGGTTTTATGGATCTTATGATACATGAACAATATTTTTATCCGTTTTATATAAACTATCAGCCTGACTTCAGGGAAAAAGTACTTACTGCGGTTAAATGGGCAACCGACAACGGTTATAAACCTGCTTTCCTAAGTGAATATATTTCTGATAAGAATTAATACAGATTAAGTAATCTGAAAAGGACAGATTAAGAACAATCATATAAACATCTGATATGATATTTGTAATCAAAACTCTGATACAGATCTTACAATTGTCTTATTTCCGGCAATTACCGGGAAGTTCTCATCAATAACCGCATTGCTTATATTAAACTGAATATTACTCCCGTTTATATTTTTCATTTCGCCGCCAGCTTCAGCAATGATCAGACCCAATGCCGAAATATCCCAGATCTTTGTGAACAGATTCATAACCCCTCCAAATTTTCCTTCAGCTGTATAAAGAAAATCAACCAATGAATTGGTGGATCTTATGTTTCTTGAATTCTTGACTATTTGCCTGTAAGTTTCTAGTCCTTTATTCAGGAAAGCATCATCCTCGGAATAATCGACGCAAAACGCGAATAATGATTCCTTCAGGCTTTTATCTTTCAGATTCGGAAGAGGTTTTCCGTTCTTTAATGCACCCTTCCCTGCTTCAGCAAAATAGATATCATTCTGTACAGGTAAATATGCCCCGCCCATTTGCGGAATATTTGACCTGAAAAGTGTGATCAACACTCCAAACCATGGTATACCTGCTGCGAAATTGGATGTTCCGTCCAGAGGATCAATAACCCATGTATATTCTGACAATTTATCTATAAAACCGCATTCTTCCGACAAGATATTATGATCTGGAAATTTTGATTTTATCAAAGTGATGATCAGCTTTTCACTTTCAATATCTGCATCTGTAACAATACTGCTTTGTGACTCTTTCTGCCGAAAAGAGACAGGTTTGCTGAAATAATCAAGCAATAATAAGCCTGCTTTTTTAAGAGCGACTATTAAAGTTTCTTTCACCAAATATAATTTTTATTTCAATGGTCTGATGCCTGTCCCGCTCAAGCGGGGGAACCCACATGATTGAAAATTATTTTCATCACGTGTTTACGTTTGAATGCAATCATGTGGGTTTCATCTTATATCATATTAAATCAGGTCAATCTGATTTTAATGCATTTCAGCCTTACAGGAACCCAGACCTCCGATATAATAATTGAACTGAACATTCGGGTGATCTGCGAGTAATGACATTGGGACGGCACTATCAGTAATTCTTTTGCTTATCATCAGAGCAGTCAGTCTCTGTCCGAAAGCATTATCATGTGTACCGGCATGCCAGATGGATACTTTTTCAGCTTTCCATGTTTGTACCGGGCCGACTGTAATTGCCTGAACCGGGACACCCGTCACCACTCCTCCTCCACTGGTCCTTGCATTCTGCATAAGAGTAATCGGATGCAGATCCACCATTCGGGTTGTAAGTTGACGGTATTCTTCCGGAGACGGCGGAGCATCCTTGTATTTCCCTTCCCTCTTAACAGGATCATTAAAAGCCCAGTGTTTTGTTTCACCCTGGCCACCCTGCATTACAATACAACGAATCCCGGCTTCCCAACTTTTAATGTAAGCGGAAGGATCTGCCTTAATGAAGTGGAGATTTGATTCCGGTATCCGGAATTTTTCATCCATCATGTCGAAACACATTTCCCTGTTGGCTTTCTCAAATGAAAGCGGATGTGACGGATCAACCTCTTTGCCGTTGATCATCCATTCATCCATACCCCAGAAATGAGCATCAGACAAATTAAGTTTTAATTCATTGACAAGACGGGCAACCAGAGGCAATTGTTCAGTCGGGCCAATAGGACCGCAAATCCCTGCAGGTCTGTCGGGAGTTGCCTGTTTCCAGGCAGTAATATATTCCAATGCTTCAGCAAGATAAAAATCCTCCAGAGTATCATAGAATACTATTCTGAATCCTTCTCTTGAAAGTTGAAACAAATCTCTCGGTGTCAGCTTTGCAGCATCATTCAACAATTCATCATCGAGAGTTGTAAAATCCCACCATCCGGGGGCAAGCATACTAAGTTTACGAGCCATTTCTTTTAATTTTATTCTTTATACATAGATCAGGAAGCTGATCGTTAATAATATTATCCTGTGGAAAACTGTGACCAAGATGTTGTCTGAAACCCTCTGCATAAACAGTATTGGCTTCTCTGCCTCTTATCTCAGCAAATTTTTTCATAGACAGGATGTATTCATCTACTTTATGGTGAGCCAGAAGCCAGTCTCTCTGACTTTTATGACAACTCAGCATTTGTTCCTTAAGTTTCATTACTCCAGATATATCAATGAAAAAATCAGGAATAACCCTGACGCCAAAAACATCTTTCAATTCCATCGGATCCGAATAATAGAGATAAGGTATATAATTAAGAGGAGCCTCCATGCTATCCATGTTTTTAATGCCGGCAGCAAAACAGGCGGTCTTAACTATTTTGGAAGTCATTTCATGATCAACCATATAGTCATTGGGGCTGGCAGTAATAACCACTGAAGGCATTACTTTCCGGATAAGAGAAACTGTCCGGTTCAGCGATTCACGGTCATACATTATGTACACATCCTCAAGTCCGAGGCAGTAATAACGACCGTCCAGTATCTTTGCTGCTTCGGCAGCTTCTTTTTGTCTTATTTTGCCGATCTCATCTTTCGTAAACTCGGCTGTGCCCTTATCTCCGGGCGTCATTGTGGCAATATGTACCTCCCATCCCACCTTTCTCAGAAGCAGCAATGTTCCTGAACATACCTCCTCCGCATCGTCGGGATGGGCAAAAATTGCAAGTAATGTTTTATTCATATGTTTGATTTTAATCTATATCTACCACTGTACCTGTTTTCGCTGATCTATAACATGCGTCAAGCACCTGCTGGTTACGCAGACCTAACGAAAAACAGTTTGAAGGTTTTCTGTTTTCAAGAATTGAATTTCCAAACTCTTCTATTTCTGCCAGATATGTGTTTTTAGGCAAAGGATTGATTTTCAATCCCTCACCGGAACTTCGTTGCTGGATTGCATCATATCCCGAAATATCCGAGTCAATATATGCAGTCATCTCTCCTGCTGCTCCCTGTCCAATGGTTCCGGTAGCAATTATACTTCCACCCGAACCATATAATTCAAGAATATTCTTACTGCTGTTATCCGGAATACAGAAACAGGTATCAACTGTACCAAGAGCACCATTTTCAAAAAACAGAGAAACGACTGCACTGTCCTCTGATTTATATCCGTGAATGGTATTATTGATAAAACAGCTTACTCTTTTTGCTTTTCCAAAGAACATCTCAAGCAGGTCAATGCAATGGCTTCCCATATCCATAAGTGAGCCACCACCTCCGGTTGCCGGATCCTGGCGCCAGGCTCCCGGAATGGGAGGATACCAGCATGATAGTTGTGCTCTTCCATAGACAGG
>CAZPMM010000211.1:0-4771 GCA_964587405.1 uncultured Rikenellaceae bacterium | reverse complement strand
GCCCAGCCAATGCTCCAACGAATTTGTGAATTTCTGGTCTGCCAACCACATTACCCGTTTTCCATCGCTTTGCCTGTACGTAAATGATATCAAGACCTAACCTATCTTCTTTTATTGTGCCGTCTATGCCTTCATCACCGCTTTTTCCAATTGCCTTACCTGCATCTTTTATTGAGCCACCGTATCCCATTTTGACCAGCAATTCAATTACAAGCCTTTCAAAAAACGCTGGTGACAGGTCAATCACTTTGCTTAGTAGTTCAGATGCTAACGATTTCCTTATCCTTTGATATGCTTTATCAAGATTTTCTTCAGGTGTTTGTTCTGTTGTTTCCTGTGAAATTGCTTCCTCTTCACCTTCACTTTCAGTTTTGCCAGCATGTACAAATTCCAAAAAAGCAGGGAACTGCCGCAAATACTTGGCATCGATGCGGTCAGGGTTTTTCTTCAATGTTTGAAGTCCAAGTTCAGTGATAACGAATGTCGCTCTCTTTGGAGAGTCAATCAGTCCTGCTTTCTTTAAGTATGTTTTTGCCCATCCAACTCTGTTATCAAAAACTGGCTGGTTACCACTTGCAAGTGGTTCTTTTCTTTCTTCATCAGTTAGCTTAAATTCCAGTGCCAGTTTATCGATGAGGTCACGATATCTATATTCCTGCTTGTCTGAAACAAGACGTAGAAGAGGAAGCATTAATGATTGATAGTCTGGTATCATATTTATCGAAATTTTAAGATTTTAATTGTTCCCGAATAGAATATAGCACCTTCAGCATCATCCCACTCTCAAATGCTTCTACCAACCTTCCACTACAAAAACGGTCATTCCTTATGATAGCGGTAATTATTTTGCACTTGGTCGGGATGTCAATGCTATCAAAATCAAAATTATCATCACTGACTATCTTCCGACCTTCATCCCAAGACCCCCAGTCAAAGTCAATCATGATTGGTATTGCATATACTACATCACGGAATTGTTGAACTATTTCATGTTCTACATATGGATTCATATGGATGATACCCTTTTCTAATAGTTTTAATGCTTCTGTATCATCTCCGAATTTGTTAACCTGCTCAATATCAATGATTAAATCAAGGAGTGGCTTCCAGTCCTGCTCAGTATAGGAGTTGATTCTTTCTATGTAATTATGGGGTTTTAGGACATTCATCTGATGTATCAATGCCAAATTTTGAAAGTTATTATGTCTTCTTTAGGCTCTATTTATTTGAGATTTTGTCCCATTTGTCTGCTGATTTAAGAAAATCATTAATTGTTTTCTTGATTTCCTTTGTTGTTGCTTTTGCAGTTGTAGGGAAATTCAGCAGTTTGGCAACAGCAACCAGTTGTTTTTTAGTTAGGTTTTTTAAGATGCCATCTGCTTTTGTTGGATTCTTTTTCAGTTTATCAATGAAATCTCCATCTATCAGTAAGTCACTGTCTTGTATAGTTCTGTCTGTAAAGGGAGCAGTCAGGGAAATTTGGACTCTACCACCGAACTTGTATAATTTTTCGAAATCATTTTCAGAAAAATAATCCTTCATAAAGGATTTAAGTTTTTCTGGCAGGGATTGTCCTGCTTTAAAATACATATCATGTTTTGGCATAATCGCTTATACGTTTTTCAATAAGTGTTACAAAATTCATCATTATTTGTGATACTGAGGCTTGTTCGCTTGCAGACCGTTTCAGGTCAAACCACGCAATCTTCTCAGCACCTTGACTTAAAAATCTTGAAATTGCATCCAGCCTTGGTATTCTTGCAACAATGGTATGCTTACCGATTATGGACTTTTCGGTTGCATCTAAATCATTATGGATGGCATTTAATAAGTCTTTTTCAGCCGTTTGCTGATTGACCGTACCAAATTCATTCCCACCCAATCTATTCACAGTATTGAGAACAACACCCAACAGTTTTGGCTTCTCATTGTTTGGAATTTCTTTTACCCACCGTAATAATCTTGGCATTCCATAAATGGAAATTTTGTCAGGTACAGTTACTGTTAAATAGTATGAACATGCTCGAAGCATTGCCTGAGTTAAATACATTTTATTCGGTGGGCAATCGACTAATATATAATCATATTCTTTGAAACTGTTAAGCATGTTCCGACAATATCCAAACAGCATATCATCAGTCCCTTCATTTTCCACAACTGCTCTTGTAATTTCAATGTCCAATTCATCTACATTGAAAGCACCTTTGACAATTCTTAAAGACTTCGGGGCATAGGTATCAGGTATAGCATCAATGTATTGAGCAAATCTTACTTTATGAATATTATGCCATTTATTTGGGGTGACCAAATGATAAATGGTATAATCAGTTTTTGTTACCTCTTCAGGTTCAAATCCGACAGCCAATGATAAGCTACACTGGGGGTCGATGTCAAAAAGTAAAACACGATTCCCTTTACTCGCAAGGAAATATCCCAACAAGGTAGTGACAGTTGTCTTGCCAACTCCCCCTTTGTAATTCGCAATGCATATGGACTTTGGATGCTTGTCAATTTTCAGTGCATTGAACTTCGACTTAACACTTTCAGGAATTTCCATTATGAATACTATTAAAATTAATTACCCCAATACATTTTCAACACGATTATATTACTATTATCAAAATCAATTGGTGAAAAAGTGCTTTTTTGCTCTTTTAAATCCTTTTTTTACTGCCTCATGTACAGTATATGCATAAAACTCACCATCATTTTTAATTAATGTTCTATCATATTGTTGGTCAAATGGTAAATGATAGATTTTCTCACCATTATTAATATTACATTTAATTCTGGGAAAATCTTGAAGTTGCCATTTGCAGGTTATTACATTTAGTCTACTCGCAAATTTTTTCGCTGTTTCAGATAAATCGATATTTGTTATAAAAACGGGATGTATTTTATAGTTCGAACTCGTGACATTACTTGAAATTGAATATTCTATCGTTGACCCGTACAGTTGGGCAATATGTTTTTCATGAATTAATTTATCATTTGACCAAAATTTGCATTGAATGATGTGAATGAGATTATTTTTAATGGCGATTATATCACGCCCCATATCGTTTAATTGTTTTTCAATCCCGAACCTTTGAACTACCCAGCCATCTTTCTCATATATGTTAGCACAGTACATTTCATAATCACGTCCTACCTGCCACTTGGTCTTTTTACCTTTAATGTAATTATCCAATGCTAATTGATTACGTGCATCTACACTCATTTTTTGATATTCATCTTTTGAAATATAATCTGCTACTCTATCATATTCTTCTTTAAAACTCTCTATATCTTTGAAATTGCTAAGTTCTTTAATAGTATCTATGTCATCAACATAATCTTTAAGTTCTGGGAAAAGACTAAGCAGTGCTTCATATTTATAAATCATTATTTTGTTCTGCTCAATGTATGTCTTTGTTTCTTTTTTTAATTCACTGACTATCTGTGCAGATTTTTTTGCTTCCCTGCCAACTTTTATTCTTGAATAGTAATCGGGATTATGTTTTACTATAATCTCCTTATTTTTTAACCATTCCTCACTCAATGAATACTCCAAAGTGAGAAAATCTGAATATAATGATGAAATGTAAAAAATATTCAAGTTTTTATATGCCTCATATAATCCATCTTTCTTTGAGATACATTCTTTTAAATCAATAATTGTTTTGCCTAACCTAACATTCTCTGCGGCACTGTCATTAAGTTTCTTTGACAGGTCAGTTATTTTATTGTTTAAGTTTTTTCTTTGTCGGAAGTATATAATTAATGATGCAATTACAATTGTTGCTATCGTTACATAAAATATAGTTACAAAATTCTCAGATATACTGCTGTTGTTAAGTGCCTGATAACTGCCAATTAATACACCAACAAAAACAGCAACGATAACGCCTATTTTGAATAATTTAAGACATCCTTCTTCACTATCATAGTATCCAGACATAGGTTCTATACATAACAATTTCAACCAGAGATAATTAATTCTTTTTAAGATATGTTATTTCACACCCCTTACACAATCGCTTCTCCTGATAGTATTCCGCAATATCATACCACCCATTGGTTTTCTGGTAAATATCCAATCCTCTGCCCAACACTATTTTCCAACCATTATCCAGCACTATCGAACGGTCATGAGTATTTTCGACAAATTCATATGTAAACTGAATTCCAAGTGATTCCAATGAGTCAGCCATTTCTTTAAAGGCTTCCTTGGAATTTTCAATGTATTCTTCGTTGTTGTTGGTAATCAAGTGTAGTTTTACCTCTTCCAGTTCATCCTTTTTCGTTGATACAAGTTTTGCGAACTCCATAAAGTTCCGTAGCTGGTATGGCAAACGGATGTACGGGTCGGTGACGGTTATTTCTTTTGCACCGATAAGATATGCTCCGAAAAGCATGTCATATGAAATTCCTGTCTGATTATCACGTATTACCTTCTGACCTTCTGCTAATTCAAGACCTTTTGATGGTTCTTCCTTCTTGATTTCTGGCTGAACCACTTCAGGATTGGGTTCGTCATCATCCAATCCCAACAACTTCTTGTTTTCGATGTATTCAAGTGTCTGGACAAATGTTTTTTTGTTGGTTCTTTTATTGATACAAGAAAAATCAACTTTTTCAAACGTCTCATCCATCTTGCGAAGTTGGTCTTTCACCCTTTTCCTGTTTTCAATAGCAAATTCAAGCATCAAGCGTGCCTCTTCTTCAGTGAATTCACCATGAGGGAAAATTACCTTTGATAAACCTGAGAAAGTTTTAGCAATGGATGTTT
>CAZPMM010000210.1:0-4779 GCA_964587405.1 uncultured Rikenellaceae bacterium | reverse complement strand
GGAAACAACATCAATATAAGGACTCCATAAAGGTTTAATTGCCCAGGGCAGATATAAAAGACTGGTCCAGAATGCAAAGGAAGCAATGGATATACCCATTGTCTTGTAAATAAGACCAGATGTGATCATTACGATACTATATGGTACCCCCTGAAAAAAATAGAGTGTTGGTACCCATGCCCATGGAGAGCGGTAACTTTTTCGTTCCATATATCAGTTCTCTAAACTTTTAAAGTTATATCCTTTTGATGTAAAGAACCTGATTATTTCTTCAAGTTTCAAGTATAGTTTATCCGTTCTGTCAGGATGAGTTCCCGGATGAATTAAGATCATTGCTCCCCGAAGTCCGTCAGGATCTGTAGATTCAAATCGCTTTAGCTTTTCAAATAACACATCTGATGATCTGTAATTAGTCATATCAGGTGTTGTATAATCTGCATTGGTGCCTGTTCCGGGCGTGAAGTTAATCAGTTTTGCTCCAAGGGATGAAGTCCAGTAAGCAATAGCGGAATTATACCATTCATAAGGTGCCAGGAAATAAGGTATTACAGGTTTCCTGACCTTTTTTCCTTTCAGTTCCCGATAGTTTGCTTTAAGATCACTAATAAACTGTTCCTTATTTACAAGCAATGAATCCTGCTTTTCCCACGAAGCATAAAGCAAGTGTTTATCTGAATGAGGACCGATAAAATGCTTATCTGAAATAATCCTGCGTATAAATTTATTATTTGCATTGTTTCTGATAAAATTACCGGTAAAAAAGAATGAAGCACCCGATCTGGTTTTGGAAAGGACATTAAGTATATGATTAAAACCGTCATTATACTCATCGGCTGAAAAAAGGAGATAAATATCCTTATTATTGTTTTTCCTTATCATTGCGCCATGGGCATCAATAATTTCTGACGGCAGACTCCCTGCCTGGCGTAAGCCTTCATTCTCCAAAGCAGACAGATAAATTGTAAGATCGGCAGTGCCATCCATTGTCGGTTCGTTTGTACTGTAATCTCCGATATCATCATGATAAAGAACTTTGCCGTTCTGAAACGGGAAATATGGATCGGGTCGTGTAAGGCTTAAGCCCAGTTGCTGATCATAAATCCTTTTGTAAATGGGTCCATCAACAAGTCCGCCTACAGGAATTTCACCTGTTACCACAGTTAGTGACGAATGAGGATAAAGCGGATAATCGCCACCTTCCGGAAGACCTGTTATCATTGAAGTTCCCCATGGATTACAACCGAAAAGCCAGTCTCGGAGAGCAGCTTCAGTCTCTCTGAACATCGTATCTCCGGATGCTTCTGAATATAATCTGTGTTGTGTAAGAGCAGCTGTAACATAGTTGTTCGAACACCATATAAAAGGGATTTTTACCATGAAAGGATCATTCTTTCTTCTTTCTTCCATCATTACCAGTCCCCGTCTCATAAATGAAAGATATTTGTCCGAAAATCGTGTATCAGATTTTGCAAGACCTGCATGTCCCAGATTTACAAAAGGATAATATTGATAATGACGGGCAGTATCCATTTCAATCCAGGGTGATATCTGTTCAAGCGTTCCCCAGTAATCGGCCCGGATCAGATAGGCAGAATCGCCTGTAAGCTGAAACAACTCCCATGCAGCAAGTTCAAGATCATCAACATAATTATCTTCTTCATAAAAATAGGGTGAAACAGTACAGGCAGTCTGTGTTGTACCAAGATCTGTAAGAGCAAACTCCCAAGCATCTTCAGCCTTTATCCTTAACTTGACGGCAAGCTCCCCGTCAATATCTTTGAAAACATCCGCACCGATTGCAAATGCAGATGCATATTTTCCGGCAGTGGATGATACTCCTGTCGTTCTGTTCTTGTATTTCGATAATCCCTGTGATTTCCCGGTAACAAAATATACCGGCCTGTGTACTCCTAAACCGTATGACGCCTTGTCATTTGCAGGTAATCTGAATCCTACGTGATCGCGGTCGTCAGCTATCTGGTTATACATTTCTCCACTGTCAGGATTCATTTTCAAAAGCCAGTCAATACCCCATTTTGCTTCATCAAGAATATCAGGAATTCCATTACTTCCGGGATCGCCCGACGCATTGTATTTATCTCCGAAAACAGAAGGATTTCGCCTGTAGGCAAAAAGCATCTGATAAACTGCATTTGCAGAAGTGGTTACATATTGCAGATAATCCGTGGCATCATGCCATCCCCCTGTAACATCAATATATTGTCCTGTCTTTTCAGGATGATCGACAATAACTCCATCATGAGTATGGCATGAATCGGCGAAAAACGGATTATATCCACATCTCTGCTGTCTCATATATTTCAGAAGAAAGTCAGTTGTGCCTCTGTAAACATCAGGCGCTATCCGGAAAGGTTCGGATACTGTTTTACCAAACCTGATGAAATATCCACCCGGAATGTCCAGTGCTGAAAAATTAAGCCGCGCGGCTGACTTCATTCCCCATTCCTCACCGGAATATTTCAGTACTTTGTTTTTATAAACAGTGGTACCGCTTATTGCATCATGTACTGTGAATTCTTTTGATGAAAATTCATCAGTTGAAATAAATACAGCAACCTTTACGGATCCGGGAAGATATCCCAACTGATTGATCCTGATCCAGGATTGTCCTGATGTTACTGTGATCAGGAAAAACGTAAAAACCAGTAATCCGGAGAATTTCTTATTCATGGTTTAAATGTTATTCAGTATCGCTTTTCAAGCCTGGCACCTTTGAAATAATGAGCAAGTATTTCATCATATTTATATCCTTTCGATCCCATAACCGCTGCTCCTATCTGGCAAAGTCCAACACCATGACCCCATCCTGCACCATGCAAAACGAAAGTAATCCCTGAATCATCTTTTAACTTTTCAACAAAGAAACAGGAACTATAAAGATGAGTTTCAGACAGTGATTTTCTGATTTCCAATTCTTTTCCAATAATCATGGTTTTTAATGTCCCTTTGATTCTTAAACGTATTATCCGCCCTGAACTGCCCCTCTCAAGAGGAATTAATTCAGTTATTGTTCCAAAATCAATCCCCGTCCTTTTCCTTATTATCTCACTCAGTTCTTTCTGATGATATTTCACCTTCCAACGGTAAAAATCAACTGTTTCCAGGTCATAATCATTCAGTACCTGGCTGAGAATATTTTTGTCCGAAGTGTTGCAAAAAGCATCAGGATTTCCCAGTATCCATTTTCTTATATTCTCATCATCTTCAAATTCCGTATCAAACCCGGCCGGAGTACAGGGATTATCCACAATCCGTTGTAAATACGGATGGCTGACCGGAGCCCATACGTTCTCAAACAATTCCGTAAAACCTCCACAACATTTATAATACCTTGTATCACAAATTTTTCCATCAAATGTTAGTATCTCTCCAAGGGTTTCTTCAACAGCTTTCTTAACAGCAATTGTTGTAGCACGTGTTATTCCCTGATATCTCTGACAATGGTCATCAGCACACACATCAAAATTACTATGGTCTTCCCTGTCGTACCATCTGATTATCTCCTTATCATCAATGAATTGTGCCTGGTATTCTTTTCTGTCTTTATCCATCCTTTTTTCAATCTGGGCAATCAGCCATCCTCTGGAAATCACTGCATGAGCTTTAAGAAGCTCTTCCGACGCTGTGGCCTTCATCTCCGAGGAAATTACACATTTCAGATATTCCTCAATGTGTATCAGGTTTATTGCAGTAATTCCGTTCTTTTCGGTAATAAATTTCAGCTTTCCGCTAAAAACCTGATTTTCTATTCTCTGCCAGTGAAAATCTATACCAATAACAACATTATACAGGATAAATGAAGCGCCGGCATCGGTAGGATACAGAATGACCTGATCATGCATTATGTATTCATTCTCTTCTGATTGAAAAATAATATTGCCATTACGGTTTTCAACTTTACAATTTCCAGTTAAGAGATGATTTCCTGAATCAGATCTGAAAAAGCCATTAAGTGTAAATGATATATTATCAGCTGAAAAAATGCCTACCTGCAATTCTGATATTTCGCATTTATTTTTCATTTCAGGTCCAAAATTATTTTGTAAAGTTCATCTTCGCTGAAGCATACCTGCCTGAAAATATCTTCAATATCAAATTCCTTAATCCTGTTGTAATCTTCTTCCCTGGGAGCGATTATAATCCCTCCGAGATCAACAGATGCCGGACTAAGTACAAATCTTTCCTTTTCTGCAGCAAAAAACTGAAGCGGACGGTGCTTTTTTCTTGGTATTATATGAATAATCCAGAATGCATCACTTTTATATACAAGGATATTCAGCATAGGTTCAGGTTTATCTGCCCTGATTGCTGATAATTTGTCGAAAACAGCATTAAAATAACTTTCCAGAAGTTTTCTTTCACTGCCTTTTAAAGTAATTATTCCTCTCAGATAACCTGTCCAGTTCAATATTTGAAATCCTGTTCCATTTATTACCGGATAAACAAACTGCTGTGAATTAAAATCTTTCTCAAGCGGAATAAACGATCTGTTCCCTGCCTGGAAATGCAGATGGTCAGGTGCCGAAGCGCCACACAGCGGACCATTATAAAATATGACATAATCAGGTAATGCTTCAGCGAGGGAAAGCATTGTATCGAAATTATTCATTATTACCTGATTTGTATGTCTTGAAGAAACTATTGTCAGATGTCTCCTGAAGATTGGAAAGGGATTTACAAGTACAGTGAATTCATCATCAAACGACACACCACGTTGCTGAACGGGTCTGTTCGCCTCACAAAGAAAACATGGTCTGG
>CAZPMM010000209.1:0-4789 GCA_964587405.1 uncultured Rikenellaceae bacterium | reverse complement strand
CAGATTGTAGTATTTCATAAATCTTTTTATCATCAATCGTATATAGTTTTTCCCACTGGCTCCTGTCGGTCTGATCGAAAGACGGAGATCCGGTTAATTCTTCCCAGACCTCTTTCCACTGATTTGCTGTCCATGTAGGTTGATGAACACCATTTGTAACATGTCCTATAAAGAGTTCTTCCTTCAGATAACCAGGCCACAGCTTATTGAACATAGCCTGGCTGACTTCTCCGTGAAGCTTACTTACTCCGTTAACTTCCTGCGACATTCGTGTTGCCAGGTAACTCATGTTGAATTTTTTATCGGAATCTCCCTCGCATCTGCCAAGTGCCACCAGTTCCTCCCATGAAATATTCAGGCGGGTATGGTAATGTGATATATATTTACGGAGCATATCCTCGTCAAATGCATCATGCCCTGCTGGAACAGGCGTATGAGTCGTAAAGAGTGTCGATGATCTTACTGCTTCGAGGGCTTCGTTAAATGTAAGATGATGAGTATCGATCATTGTTCTCAGACGTTCAAGGCTTATAAATGCCGAATGCCCTTCGTTACTGTGATAAAGATCCGGTTTGATACCCATTGCATCAAGAGCTCTCACGCCTCCGATACCAAGGATAAGTTCCTGTCTTAGTCTGTTTTCATGATCTCCGCCATACAGGTAATGAGTGACTGTCCTGTCGGATGGTATATTATCGTCAAAGTCAGTATCCAACAGAAAGAGGCTTACCTTTCCGATCTTTGCTTCCCATACACGTATCATTACCGTTCTTCCTGGCCATACCAAACCAACACAAAGGTGATTACCATCAGAGTCTTTAACCGGGCTAATTGGCAAACGTGAAAAATCTTCGGCTTCATATATGGTAAGTTGTTCTCCTTTTGGTCCGAGCTTCTGCCTGAAATAACCATAACGATAAAGGAATCCGACTCCGATGATTTTAATGTTTGAGTCGCTTGCTTCTTTAAGGTAATCCCCGGCAAGTATACCAAGCCCGCCCGAATAGATCTTAAGGCATGGATGAATACCGAATTCCATACTGAAATATGCTACTGAAGGCTTTTCGTTGTTATCCGGACGATTCATATAATCCTTGAAAGTTTTATGAACTTTTTTCAGGTCGGCAACGAATTCTTCGTCATCTTCAAGTACAAGGAGTCTCTTGTAATCAATTTTTTCAAGAAGTATTTTTGGATTATGCTTTACTTCGTCCCACAGTGAAGGATCCATCCTTCTGAATGTTGCTTCCGCATTGCTGTTCCATGACCACCAGAGATTATTGGCA
This sequence comes from uncultured Rikenellaceae bacterium, assembly GCA_964587405.1. GTDB lineage: Bacteria > Bacteroidota > Bacteroidia > Bacteroidales > VadinHA17 > LD21. The sequence goes on along the minus strand of CAZPMM010000209.1, from coordinate 3,503 downwards.
AGTTCTTTCAATGCCGACAGCTTTCCGGGCACATCGCTCTGCACATAAATATCTTTCCAAACAGGCACCTGATGAGGTTTTCTGACGACAAGGCCAGGTGCTTCTACCAGTCTTTCAAACTCCCGGGGTTCCTCTCTTCTTGCCGAACTGGTCAGAAGAGCTTTCTCATATGCTGTAAAGTAATATTTAACAAGCGTATCCCACATAGCGATCCTTGAAATATCATGTGCTTTTGCCCTGGCTTCCTTTATTTCCTCATCACTGAGATTAATGAACTTCCACATGAATTCCCTGATATCACTGACAACTTTACCCTCGTTATCATCTGTCCTTTCAATAACAGCTGCACCGTTACCCGGATCCTTGAAATATTCTCTGACCCAAAGTCCGAAACCTGAAAGAGATGTTGTAATGGTAGGTATTGAGAACATAAGACTTTCGAGTGGAGTGTATCCCCATGGTTCATAATATGATGGAAACACAGACAGGTCGAATCCTATCAGCAGATCATAATAATCCATATCGAATATTCCATCATTGCCATTCAGATAAGATGGGGCAAATATTATTTTGACCTGGGATTTCTGGTTATTATTAAGGTTATTTGCCTTTATCCTTTGAAGAATTGGATCTGATTCGGGATAATGAAGATTGTGTGTAAGGTACTTGTCACCATTATTCTGTAAAGAATTATTATTCAGCATTTCTATAAGATCATGGCGGGGTCCCTTGTGATATGCAGGCATCATAATAAAAGCAACACATTCCTTATTCAGTTGATCCTTTTTGTTGAGTTCTCCAAGCGAATCAATAAAAATATCGACGCCTTTATTACGGAATTCATATCTTCCGCTGTTGGCGACAAACACAGGATTGGCAGAAAGTTTGTATCCCAGTATTGCTTCTGCAACTGATTTAAGTCTCTGCCTTGCTGCATCTCTTTTAGCGGCAAAGAGATCCTCTCCGGGAACAAACGAATCCTCGAAACCATTTGGAGTCACTATATCAACATCCTTACCCAGGAAATGACTGCATTCTTTCGATGTAATATTACTTACCGTTGTAAATACGTCTGCTTCGGAAGCTGATAATTTTTCAAGTGATTGTTTTGCTACAACATTGAATTCACGTGCAATCTGCCCCGGGACATAATTTTTAAGATTACCATAAAGAGGTCTGTTGTTTCCGGCAATACATCTTCCCAGAACTGTTGCATGTGTAGTGAAAGCTGTCGCAATCCAGGGAACTTTATGTTCGAGATATAGGATGCCTGTCCCGGTCATCCATTCATGGAACTGGGCAATTATATTATGATATTCATGGTAAAATGTTGTAAAGCTTTCTATTACTTTTGCCGAAGCATATCCGAAGAGCGCAGGTTCGATATAATCCCACTGGCCAGTGAGACTATCGAGCTTATAGGTTTCCCAGAACCTTGCAAAAATTTCATTCTGCTGCCCGAAATAAGGTGTGAAATCAATAAGAAAAACAATCGGTTTTCCTGCAATGTTCCATCTCCCTATTTTAATTTTCAAACCTTCTGATTCGGCTCTGCCTCTCCATTCGGAATGTAAGGTATCATCCGGTATGAATTCAGGATTTTCAATTTCTTCTCTCCATACATCAGGGCCTATGAGTATATAATTATCACCCAATTCATCAACTACATTAAGGGCTTTTGTGGAGATTACAGTATGTATTCCTCCAACTTTATTACATACTTCCCAACTGGTTTCAAATAAAAAATCAATGTTCATGTTATTGGTATCAAATTATTATTTTGTTGTTTAGCTTTTTTCCCTGCTGCTCAATGTTATTTTCACGGTTTTTTTGTTGCAGATTTCTTTTTCACGGTTTTTATTATTGTTGTATTGGCAGACTCTTTTTTTCTCGTTTTTGCTTTTTGCTTTAATGTGGAACTAGTTTTAAGCAGTTGAGTCAGGTCTTCCAATGATGTTCCTATATTTTCCCCGGGGAAATCAGATTCGATTTCCACTCTAACTTTTTTCCTTGAAAGTGTATTGATTTCAGCAGCCTGTTTTTCTATTAATTTGTCTTTTTCACGAATCAGGTTGTCAAGCCGTGATATCTCAATCTGTTCATTTGTATCCGGCAGAGCCCTGTTAATCCTTATTTCAAAATCACTCAATACATTCATATAATTCATGAAAGCATCATAGGGTGTTTCATAAGGATTGAAATATGCATGTACGGCTCCATCAGAGAAGAACTTTGTAGCCATATAGTAGAAATGGTCGCTGGATTGAAGATATTCCCAGTCACGGTTCATATCAGGATCATTACATCTTTTTACCTTATCTGACAATTCATAAAGTTTATCAAGGGCTGCTGCCTGTAGTTCATTTCCCACCCAGGCTGTTACATCGCGCTCTTCATCGGCCCATGAAATTGGAGAAGGCACATTGATAGCAGCAACAGGTTGCAGGTTTTCAGCAACCTCCGATGGTGTCATGAACTTAAAGGGAGTCTTTTTCAGAATTATTGCCGGCAGGTGCTGAAGGAAATCAAAAATCCCGGTTTCTTTCCGATTATGTTCGCCAAAAGTTTCATAATCAATGAATATATTCAGAAGTTCACTTTTGGGTGCAAGCTTATTTATCCATGATGCATATTTCTCGACTGTAAGCGGCCAGGCGCTCCACGATCTGTTTGAAAATCTGAACGCTATATCATCACTCATCACAAAGTTCCTGAGAAGGATTTTCAGCCTCGGATTGATGGCATTACAATAAAGGAAATTGGGACTTTTCCATCCCAGTATATGTTTTGCACCTTCCGTAAGCATCGATTTGAATCCCATATCTGCAACCCAGGAACCGATCTGATCTGAATAAATGAGTTCGGTATTCCTGAATGAACTCGTTTCAACGCCAAGATAAGTTTTCATCATCTCCCTGTGCAACACAACCTGTTGTTCAAACTGGATCTTGCTTTTCAGAGAAGAAAGTGAATGGGAATCTGTTTCTGACAAAAATTCAACCATACCGGTATCAGCAAGTTCCCTGAAGGATTCAAGAACCTCCGGTGCATATAATCTGAACTGGTTAATCACTATACCCGTAAGTGAAAAAGTGACCTTAAAATTATCCTTATGCTTCCGGATCAGATCCAAAAGGAGCTTATTGGCCGGGAGATAGCAGTTATCTGCCACCTTTCTCAATATTGATTCATTGGTAAAATCATCATAATAATAATGATCATGCCCCAGATCGAAAAACCTGTAACGTTTCAGCCTGAAAGGCTGATGTACCTGAAAATAAAAGCAAATTGCTTTTGTTCCTGCTGAACTCATATTTTAAAACTTATTTTTCCAAATGATTCTCTCATAAATATCTCTCACATGTCGGGCTGAATTATCCCATTTTAGTCTTATGACTTCTTCCTTTCCGTTTTTTATGAACATACTTGCAAGAGCAGGATAGTTAAGTATCCCGTAAATTGCATCAGCCATTGCATCAATATCCCAGAAGTCAGTCTTGACC
>CAZPMM010000208.1:0-4818 GCA_964587405.1 uncultured Rikenellaceae bacterium | reverse complement strand
GGTAGTTGTACTAATAATATTGTAAAATATTTAATGATGAGAATTTCTTTGCAGTAGGAATAATTCTATTGGAGTAAATTAATTTGAATTAAATTAAATCCAGGTATGTCATTCCCTGAATTTGTGCTTGAAATATTATGCAAATCCTAATCAAGAATCAGTAAAACCATTTCGTCCAGTTTTTCTCCGAGTTCCCATTGCGATGATGCTGTTGCATAGATGTAACCATCATTGACTTTGATTTGCCATAAACAACAGGATTGCCGTTTACATCATGCCCTCTTTTAATTGTGCCATAAAAACACCGATCGAATCCCGCATTCCCAACAAGAGAAAATCAAGAAGTTAACAGGTGTTTAACTCCTTGATTTTCATGCATTTGCAAACTATTTGTAATTATGTCTTGTCTTGTAAACTCTGGTAACAGCAAAACTCTTCCTTCTTTATCTATGTCACCGGCTCCCTCATATGAAAGGGAGCTATATCCTTTTCGATAATGTTCTATAAAATCATAATAAACCTATTGAATCATCCCCCTGATCCACTGCAGGTATTCTGAAGTTATTTCCGATGAACCTGATTTAATGCTTTTATCAATTTCACGTCTGACTTTTTTTCTCTCCTTTTCATTTGAAGCCGGATCAGAGACTTTAGCAACAATATCGAACAGTGCCTGTTTGGCTTCGCTTTTCAGCATAGGATCATTACCTGACATCATTTCAGCCAATGAATGTATCATTACAGGTCCCAGTTTTACTGCCGACTTACTCGCTGCATGTCTTATTTCCCAGTCTGAGCTTTTAAATCCTTCAATGACATAATCCGGCTCAGAATCAAGGTCTCTTATGCGGATATTTCTGAACCTGGCAAACTGATCCGGTTTTTCGGCATGGTTGCCCTGCAAACCTATATATCCTATTATGGGTTTATCAGCAAGTGTCTTTACGGTGTCAATATCCGCAATAGTTGTAACCTGGTCATTTACTGAGACACTCACTAAATTACGGTCACATTTTATTTCCATTTTATACCATTTCCCTGTTGTTTCATCGGGTCTGTTTGTGACTGCCACGTGGCTGTATAATGAACCTGTACAATGAAGATCATCTCTCCATGGTGTCCATGGTGCAAGAAGTTGAACCTCAAAACCTGATCCGGGAACTGCCGGATCACGCCTTATAAACACTCCACTGTTCCCGACTTCAGATAATAGAAATTCAAGCTGAAGAATAAAATTCCCGTAAGTTTTTTCCGTATAGATATCGGTACCGGATCCGCTACTGCGGGTGATCAGTTTTCCGTCAACAACTTCAAAGGAACCAGCTTTCTGAAGTGTCCAGTTTGTCAGATCTTTACCGTTAAACAGGGAAGTAAATTCCTGCTCTTTTGAAGAACAGGAGATTACAAGGAATGAAATGATAAAGGTGATAAGTATATTGTTTTTCATTTTCATTTGTGTATCAAGATATTAAACATTATTCCGGGAGTACCCATGGTTTTCTGTAAGTTCTGGAAAGGAGATAATTTGCTGCTTTATCGCCTGTAAATTCTTCTTTAAGACTGTCCCAGATGAGTTTCCTTTTCAATCTGAATGAAATTACTGCAAGGTGCATGGGGATGGTCATTTCACGCACATAATGAAGATTACTTTCAGGGTTGCTTCTCGATTTGACAGCATCGATAAAATTCTGCTGATGTCCGGGGGAACGTGGAATGGACACAGGAACATCCGGAAGATCCGTAAGTATCTCATCGTTGATCTTTATGAAACGTGTGGTATAATCACAGGTCAGTGTTCCGTTTGTTCCTTCAAAATGAGCTCCGATGTACATTTTATCTGATCCGGGCGCTTCAGGAGGGGTTGTTGTCCAGAATACATCCATGTCTTTGAATTTAAAATCGGCCTCTATCCATTTTGGTGCATCAGCAATTCCGTCATCGGGCCTTTCTCCACGGCTTTCTATACTGTATAATCCTTCAGGATGAATAGACATAAACATAATATCTGCAATATGGCACCAGAAATCGGCAAAAACTCCTCCGGAATAATCAAGGAAATGGCGGTAAGTGCCATGGCAACGGACGGGAGTATACTCTTCATATGGAGCCGGTCCGAGCCACATATCCCAGTCAAGAGTTTCGGGTGGCTTCTGACTTACCGGAAAACCCAGTCCTGGAGACCCTCCCGTTTTCCATAAACGTACTGTGTGTATTTTTCCAAGTTTGCCGGATTGTAATATCTCGGTAACCCGGTGATAATTTTCTCCGGCATGTATTTGTGTCCCAAGCTGAAAGACAGAATTGTGTTTTTCCAGATTCCTTAACATGGCTTGTCCTTCAGCCAGAGAATAAGTCAGGGGTTTTTCTCCATAAACATCTTTCCCTGCCTGAAATGCCATAATTGCTATAAGTGCATGCCAGTGATCCGGTGTTGCACAGGTTACGGCGTCAATATCCTTTCTTTCCAGGATCTGACGGAAATCTGAAAAAATTTCTGCTTTTGATTCCGGATTTATTTTCTGAAGTTGTGTGCGTGCCTCTTCAAGCCTTATCCGGTCAAGATCACATAATGCAGCAACCTCTACTTCGGGGAGACTGTTAAACCAGTTCATATGACTACGGCCCTGGCTCCCGAGCCCGATGACAGCTACTCTTACCCTGTCACTGGGAGCAGCAACAGACGGACGAGCAGAAATAAATGGCAACCCTATTAATCCGAGAGTGCCTGTTGTGATGAATTTTCTTCTGTTAATCTTTGCACTTATTCCCATAAAAAGATTATTATTGATTTTTAAACTATTAACCACTTGCTTCAAAATTAAATATTTGAAACAAACTGATTAGCCAAAACACCGGTGATTCCGGCGGCTTTAAATTACATAAATATTTTTTTGATTCTTATTATTATTTATTCGCCTCAATAGGTACATGTTGTGAAGGAGTGAAAAGTACTTATATTCATGGTAATGACATGACCGCTTTACAGGAACTGGTCATAATCCGGAAATAATTACCGACAATAAGAATAAAATCTGGGTATTATATCATACTGTTGATAAGCTCATTCCCGGAGGAAGGGTTTTAATGCTTGACGAAGTGCAATGGAAAGACGGATGGCCATTTGTTGAAGGCAAAAAGGATACTGTCTGAAATTGGACCGATGCTGAAAATGTGAACCGGACGTTTTCTTCTGAACAAATTCCGTAAACCTGATATTCCTTTGCGGTTATTTGAAAGGGACCCATGTCATAATACAATTTATAATAGATTTCAAATAAGAGTATATTTGTCCTGTATGGAACATAATGGTTCACCGGTAGAGCTTGGTACGGGGAATATCAGAAGACTACTGCTTAAATATGCTATTCCGTCAGTAATTGCGATGACTGCATCATCGTTATATAATATTACTGACAGTATTTTCATTGGTCATGGAGTGGGTGCTCTGGCAATTTCAGGATTGGCAATTACTTTTCCTCTTATGAACATTTCCGCAGCTTTCGGATCTTTGGTCGGAGTGGGAGCATCAACCCTGATGTCATTGCGGCTGGGACAAAAAGATTATGACTCTGCAAAGGATATTCTGGGAAACGTTTTTGTGCTTAATACCATTTTTGGACTGCTTTATACAATAATTGTTTTACTTTTTCTAGACAAGATCTTGTATTTTTTCGGAGCCAGTGAGGAAACACTTCCATATGCACATGATTTCATGGTTGTCATATCACTATGCAATATTATTACTCATCTGTATTTCGGCTTAAATGCCATGCTTAGGGCAACAGGTCACCCTAAAAAATCGATGTATACAACACTGTTTTCCGTTCTGATTAATATAATGCTTGCCCCGGTTTTTATTTTCGTTTTCAAATGGGGAATACGTGGTGCAGCTCTGGCTACCATGATAGCCCAGACATCCATGCTGATGTGGCAGATAATTCATTTTACAAACAGAAATAATTTTATTCATCTTCAGAGAGGAAGTTTAAGGTTGAAACGTAAGATAGTATTTGAATCACTGTCGATAGGGATGGCTCCATTTTTGATGAATTCTGTTGCCAGTGTAATTGTTATTGTAATAAATACGAGTCTTATCCGGTATGGTGGAGATCTGGCAGTTGGAGCATACGGAATCATTAACAGGATCACATTTTTATTTATTATGGTTGTTCTTGGGCTTAATCAGGGTATGCAGCCAATTGCAGGATATAATTTTGGGGCAAGACAGTATGGTAGGGTTAATGACGTTTTGAAAAGTACAATAATACTGGCGACATCCATAATGATGGCGGGTTTTGTAATAGGTGAATTGTTTCCTAAAGCAGTTGCTTCTGTATTCACTTCTGATAAAGAACTTATTGATATTATTGTGCCTGGAATGCGTATTGTAATGTTGTCTTTTCCAATAGCAGGTTTTCAGATGGTAACATCCAGCTTTTTCCAGAGTATCGGAATGCCTGTAAAGTCAATTTTTATGTCTATGTCAAGGCAGGTGTTATTTCTTTTGCCATGCCTGCTCATATTACCACCACTTTTCGGTGTGAAAGGAGTATGGTACAGTATGCCAACTTCCGATATTATTGCAGGAATAGTTGCAGCATACCTGCTTATAATCCAATACCGTAAAAACAAGCTTAGTGAAAATGATCAGAATATCTAAAAGCTAATCCATGAATGCTAATTATGTAATAACTGTCGGGCGTCAGCTTGGAAGTGGCGGAAGGGAAACTGGACTTAAGCTTGCGGAAGCCCTTGGTGTATCATTTTATGATAAAGAACTTATAAGCCTTGCATCAAAGGAAAGTGGACTGAATGAAA
>CAZPMM010000207.1:0-4850 GCA_964587405.1 uncultured Rikenellaceae bacterium | reverse complement strand
TCCGGTTACCAGTATCCGCTTCATAAAGGAATGTTTAGATTGATTCAAAAGTACGTAAAAGAAGAATACGGTATACGCGGGAAGATTGTTTCGTCACTCAGCAAAAAAACGATACGTCAAAGCAATCTTTTCTGATTTTTTAAAATTCAACGTAGTAACATCAAGCCTTCCCGATTAATATCCTTACAATGACTTCGTCTATTTCAATTTCTTTTACTTTTTTCCCGTCAATATCTTTATCAAGGAGGACTTCCGTTGCAAGAGTTTGCGAGCCTATGTAATCAGAATGCCTGAGAACGGCTTCTCTTAAAAACTCATGATCCTCTATTTTGATCTTTATTTTATCTGTCACATTATACCCGTTTTCCTTACGGATATTCTGGATGCGATTTATGAATTCCCTTGCAATTCCTTCATATCGCAGTTCGTCTGTTACGGTAACATCAAGTGCAACTGTTAATCTGCCATAATTTGCAACCTGCCAGCCCGGTATGTCTTCGGAAATGATTTCCACATCATTAAGGCTGAGTCTGATCTGTTCCCCACCAATATTCAGGCTGAATGACCCGGAGGATTCAAATGAAGCTATTTCTTTCTGTGTTAATCCGGCAATAGCATTATTTATAGCTTTCATCATTTTCCCGTACTTCGGTCCAAGAAGCCTGAAGTTTGGTTTGATCTTTTTAACAAGTATTGCCGATGTATCATCAACATATTCGATTTCCTTGACATTCACTTCTGTAAGAACCAGATCCCTTACCGCTTCCATCTTAGCCCTGAAGTTTTTATCGGGAACGGGAATCATAATCTTTGCAAGAGGCTGCCGTACTTTTATGCTTACTTTTCTACGCAGACCATGTATCATTGAAGAAATTTGCTGAGCTATATCCATTCTTTCTTCAAGATCCTTATCTATAAGCGATTCGTCATGTTCAGGGAAAAGTGCAAGATGAACAGATTCTTCCGGATGTCTTCCGGTGGTTATATTAAGATCGCGGAAAAGCTGATCCATAAAGAAAGGAGCAATGGGAGCCGCAAGCCTGCTGACCGTCTCAAGACATGCAAAAAGTGTCTGGTAAGCTGATATCTTGTCATGCCCATAATCACCGCCCCAGTAACGTTTTCTGCACTGACGTACATACCAGTTGCTCAGATTATCTATTACAAAATTCTGAACAGCACGGGCAGCACGTGTAAGATCATAATCAGAATAACATCTGCCAACTTCTTTCACAAGTGAATTGAGCAATGAAATTATCCACCTGTCAATCTCGGGTCTGTCACTGACAAGTATATCCTTTTCGGCAAAGCTGAAATTATCAACATTGGCATAAAGAGCAAAAAATGAATACGTATTATAGAGTGTCCCGAAGAATTTTCTTTTGACTTCATCCACACCATCAATATCAAATTTAAGGTTATCCCAGGGCTGTGAATTTGTAAGTAGATACCATCTTAGCGGATCGGAACCGTATTCTTCTATAATCTCAAAGGGATCAGCTGCATTTCCAAGACGTTTTGACATCTTGTTGCCGTTTTTGTCGAGAACCAGTCCGTTTGAAATAATATTTTTAAATGCGACCGAATCTGATATCATACATGCTATTGTATGAAGTGTAAAGAACCAGCCTCTGGTCTGGTCAACACCTTCTGCAATAAAATCAGCCGGGAACATATCGCCAAAGTTCTCTTTATTCTCAAAGGGGTAATGAGACTGCGCATACGGCATTGCACCAGAGTCAAACCACACGTCAATCAGATCCGGTTCACGGAACATTTTCTTCCCTGAAGGGCTTACAAGTATTATCTCATCCACATATGGCCTGTGAAGATCAAATTTCTCATAGTTTTCAGCTGAATTATCACCTTTTGTAAATCCTTCAAACGGATTTTTTTTCATAAAACCTGCTTTGACAGATTTTTCTGTTTCAGCTTTCAGTTCGCTAACCGAACCAATACATATTGATTCTTTTTTATCTTCGGTGATCCACACAGGAAGCGGCGTTCCCCAGAAACGTGAACGTGAAAGGTTCCAGTCAACAAGGTTCTCAAGCCATTTCCCGAATCTTCCGGTACCTGTTGATGAAGGTTTCCAGTTGATGGTGTTATTCAGTTCAATAAGCCGCTGACGGAATGCCGTTGTACGAATAAACCATGCATCAAGCGGGTAATACAGTACAGGTTTATCAGTTCGCCAGCAATGCGGATAACTGTGAACCATTTTTTCGATCCGGAATACTTTTCCCGATTGTTTCAGCATAACAGCTATATCGACATCAAGTGTGTCAGAATCCTGAAGAATATCACCATTGAACTCATTCTTAACAGGCCTGCCTGCAAAATCCTTGTATGTATCAGTATTGACTCTTTCTTTTACAAATGATTCATCAAGATCGGCAAATGGTACAAGATATCCTTTCCTGTCAACCATGGGACCAAAAGAACCATCCTTCATTTTAAGCAACATTGCAGGCACACCATATTCCTTTGCTATCTTGTAGTCATCGGCTCCGAAAGTCGGAGCAACATGCACAATTCCGGTACCATCCTCAGTGGTTACAAAATCGCCGGTCAGCACTCTGAATGCTCCTTCATCAGGTCTTACCCAGTCGATAAGTTGCTCATATATCATTCCTTCCAGCCTGCTTCCTGGAAATTCATCAAGTATTCTGAATGGGATTTTTTTGTCTCCCGGCTTATATTCAGAGAGATCTGATCCTGCTTTTGCTTCTGGGAATATCGTGTTGAGCAGATCCCTGGCTATTATCACAGTGACAGGTTCTCCGGTATAAGGATTAAAGCTCCGTACCTTTATATAAATTATATCCTTTCCTACAGCAAGTGCAGTGTTTGAAGGAAGGGTCCACGGAGTGGTCGTCCATGCCATTATATGCACAGCTTCTGTGTCAGTATCCCTGTAAAGGAATTCCGATCTTTCATTCCTGATAAGTTTAAACAATGCTATACAGGTTGTATCTTTAACATCCCTGTAACAGTTCGGCAGATTCAGCTCATGGGAGCTGAGCCCCGTACCGGCTGCAGGAGAATATGGCTGTATAGTGTAATCTTTGTATAAATATCCTTTGGAATAAAGCTGCTTCAGTATCCACCAGAGTGTTTCAATATAACGGTTATCATATGTTATATAAGGATCAAGCATATTGACCCAATAACCCATCCGATGAGTTAAATCTTCCCACTGATCTGTATATTTCATGACGTCCTTGCGGCAGGCTTTGTTAAATTCCTCTATGGATATCTTATCGGTCCCGATATCTTCTTTTGTTATCCCAAGAGCTTTCTCAACTCCAAGCTCAATAGGCAGACCATGTGTATCCCAGCCAGCTTTTCGTTTCACTTCATAACCACACTGGGTTTTATACCTGCAGATGGCATCTTTAATTGTACGTGACAGAACATGATGAATACCCGGCATTCCGTTTGCAGACGGCGGTCCTTCATAAAAGATGAATTCACCTTTGCCGTTCAACTGCCTGATACTCTTATGAAATATGCCGTTACTGTCCCATATCTTCAGAATATCCTTATTTACCTGCGACAGATCAAGCGTCTTATGTTCAGGAAACTTTTTTTCCATCTGATATTTGTGTTAATATTCATTAAAAAAACGGACAAAGATAATAAAAATGTTCCTGCTTCAGGGAACAACTTTATTACTACATTTATCCTCCATTCAGTTTTTGATTATGGAAAATTCAGGACGTAAGATCATTCTTGCAGTTACCGGCGCAAGCGGATCCATTTATGCCATAAAGCTTCTTGAACTTATGAGAAATATTAAAGACCCGCCTGTAGAAATTGCCCTTGTATTCTCTGAAAATGCAAAAGAGATATGGAAATATGAAACCGGAAGTTCATACCATGCTGTTCCCCCGGAAAAAGAATACGATAATAAAAGCTTTTTTGTTCCCTTTGCATCAGGTTCTTCCGATTATGATACAATGATAATCTGTCCGGCATCTATGGGAATCCTTGGAAGAATTGCTAACGGGACATCAGAAGATCTTATTGCCAGGGCTGCAGATGTAATACTTAAGGAAAAAAGAAAACTGATCGCTGTTCCCCGGGAAACTCCTTATAACCTTGTTCATATCAGAAACATGGAAACGATCACATTGGCTGGTGGTATTGTGTGTCCTGCAACACCTTCATTTTATTCAAAACCTGGCAGTATTGAAGATCTGGTAATGACCGTTGTGGAAAGGATCGCTTCACTTGCCGGTTTTGATACCGGTATCTACAGATGGATGAAAAATGATTGACAAGAGAATAGTAAAATTTCTGAAAAAACACCATGTGCTTACAATAGCAACCTCTCTTGACAATATTCCCTGGTGTGCCAGTTGTTTTTATGTTTATCTTGAAGAAGAAAACTCTCTTGTTTTCACAAGCAATCTTAAAACAAGGCATGGCCGGGAATTTTCGGAGAATAATTCTGTAGCCGGAACTATAGCTCTTGAAACTTGGATAATAGGTAAAATAAGGGGAATTCAGTTTTCAGGAACCATATCGGAACCGGAAGGTATACTGGCAGTGAGATCTAAAAATGCATACCTGAGGAGATTTCCCGTTGCAATGTTGATGGAAACAAGATTGTGGATAGTAAAGATCTGCTTTATTAAATATACCGACAACAGGCTCGGATTCGGGAAAAAACTGATATGGACAATTGATGATCCGCAATAAGAAACTTTTACATATCTGATTTTTTTAACTTCAAAAGGTGCAAAGATAAACTCAGTGGACACAGGCTTAATCACTGAAAAATATTATAAACCCGGAAGGATTACTTTCCAAGCTGCTGTTTTACAATCTTTGCGATATATTTT
>CAZPMM010000206.1:0-4884 GCA_964587405.1 uncultured Rikenellaceae bacterium | reverse complement strand
GAAGAGATGCTTTCCGAAGCGGATATCATTTCAGAATTGCCTCTTACAACAGTGAAGTTCCACCAGCTCCAGGTCATAAAAGGAACTGTTCTGGAGAAGGAATTTCTGACTGATCCTTCTGGATTTCAACTTTTTTCATGGGAAGAATATCTTAATTTTATAATTACTTTTCTGGAACGATTTAATCCGGACATTATAGTGGAGCGTTTTACGGGAGAAGTACCTCCCAGGTTTCTGACGGTTGCAAACTGGGATGAAAAACGTAACGACCAGATTACAAGACTGATCGAAAAAAAACTGGAAGAACTTGATACCTGGCAGGGAAGGTTGTTTAGTAAAAGAGTCTGACAAACATATCGTATAATCCCGGTAACTTTTTGCTGTATATTATTCGGGGAACTGGCTTGTTTCTGGCCAGTCTGGAGGAAGATTCATATATTCCCTGTGCGTCTTGCATATGTTTGCCTTCCCATCCGGTGAATAATGAAATATATTCACTTCATACCACTTGCAGCCTCTTTTTTCCCTAATTTTGGATTGAATGAAAAAAATGAACCCCGCATCCAGTGTCATTTGGAATCTGAGGGATTCAAAAAACGAAACGATATACTTTTTGAATGGAATATTTTCTGCAACGAATAGCCCGGCACCTTTATTCACTTCATGGGAACAAGCTTCATGATCATTGTCTAGTTTTTCCGAACAGGAGAGCAGGTTTATTCTTCAAGAAATACCTTGCCGGAGTAATAAGTAAACCTGTATGGACCCCGGCGGTCATGACAATAAATGACCTTTTCCGATCATTTTCAGAATTCCAACCGGCAGAAAATGAAATACTTATTTTCGAATTATACAATGTCTTCAGAAAAATAAATAAGGAAAGTGAGACCTTTGACGATTTTTATTTCTGGGGAGATATGCTCCTTAATGATTTTGATGATATTGATAAATATCTTGCAGATGCATCAGCTGTTTTCAGAAATGTACATGATATAAGGAAGATTGATGAGGAATTCGGAGGTCTTACTCCTGAGCAGATTGAAATAGTCAGACAATTCTGGACAAATATTGATCCTGCCAGGCTTACCCGCGAAAAATCGGGATTTTTGAATATCTGGGCAATACTGTATGAACTTTATAAAAATTTCAAGGCATCACTAAAGGCGAAAAATATAGCGTATGAAGGAATGATATTCAGAGATGTTGCTGAGAACCATATCGGAGAAATCGTATCCGGATTGCAATGGAAAGAGGTACATTTCGTGGGATTCAATGCCCTGAACAGTTGTGAAAGATCTCTAATGTCAGCTCTCAGAAAGGCTGGCAAAGCAAGGTTTTACTGGGATTATGATGAATCCTATATAACCGGTATCAGGCTCAATTCCGCAGGATATTTTCTGAAAGACAATATTGCTGTATTTGGCAATGATATGCCGGCAGACTGGAAATACAATACCTTACTCTCACGTGATGAAACAATAGTAACAAGGAGGATCATAAGTACTTCTTCCGATATGGCACAGGTCAAACTGGTCCCCAGGCTGATCAATGAGTTGTCGGACATGAAGCCTGAAAATGCCCACCATACAGCTGTTATACTTGCTGATGAAAACCTGCTGATCCCTGTCCTGTCAAGTTTGCCTGAAAATATTGATAGTATTAATGTTACGATGGGATTTCCTCTGAAGCATACCCGGGTATACGCTTTTATCAGACGTATTCTGGAAATGCAGAGAAAATCAAAAAATGAAAAAGGAATCATTCTTTTCAATTTCCGGGATTTTCACAGAATTGTAACTGACAATCTTATCTCAGGATTGTTTACAGATCAGGACCGTATTACTATTAAAGGAATAAACAGGAAAAGCTTTTTATGGATACCATCAGATATGTTTGCCGCAACAGATATTCTTTCAAGGATATTTATCAAACCATCAACACCGGAACTCTTATCTGATTATCTCAGGGAGTTACTGATGATCATCAGTTCGGAAAATTCTGAGGCAGGAGAGGAGGAACAAAGTAATTCAACAGGTAGAAGGATCAGAGATGAATTTATTTATCGCATATTGCTTTCACTTAATCGTCTTGACAGTGCGGCCAGGAGTTCAGGAATTGATCTTACAACAGCTACCTGGACAGTGTTACTTGACAGGATACTCAGTATCCAGTCTGTCCCTTTTACGGGAGAACCTCTTTCAGGCATTCAGGTAATGGGAATACTTGAATCAAGAACCCTCGATTTCAGAAATATTATTCTGCTGTCAGTCAATGAGGGTATCCTTCCGTCAGTAACGACTTCGTCATCATTTATCCCTTTCAATCTGCGGGAAGCATTCGGACTGCCTTCAATAAATCATCAGGAATCAATATATGCCTATCATTTTTTCAGACTTCTTCACAGGTCTGAAAATATTACATTTATTTATAATTCAAATTCGGAGGGACTCAGAAGCGGTGAAATAAGCCGTTTTCTGCAACAAATGAAATATGGTGATATGCCTGTGCCGGATACGATCGATCTGAGCTTTACAATTAAGAGCCAGAAGCCGGTAAATGAGATTGTTGAAAGGACAGCCGAACATACACTAAGACTAATTAAGCGGTTTTCAGGGAACGGCGTGGTAAAGAACAGGTATATTTCTCCTTCTGCCATTAATACCTGGCTTAATTGCAGAATGAAATTTTACTACACTTATGTTAACGGTCTTGCAGAAAAAGATAAGATCACTGAGGAGATTGATCCTGCAAAACTTGGAACTCTTCTGCATGACTCCATAATGGATCTTTACGCAAAATACAAAAACAGTATAATCAATAGTGATGAAATAGAATCCATAATCAGTAACAGGCAACAGATCTCGAACTCTGTTGGAAATGCCATAAAAAAGAATTTCACCTCTGTTAATGATGTGTCAGCATCAGGTAATGAGCACATTATCAGGGAGGTTTTAATGGTATTTATTGACAGGATACTGCAGAGGGATAAGTTATCAGTTCCGTTGAAGATACTGTCATTTGAGGAAGCTTATTCATTTGAAATTAAGGTTCATAATTCCATAGGCGATATTGATCTTATAACAGGAGGTAAAATTGACAGGGTCGATATGAGAGAAGGAGTTACAAGGATAATAGATTATAAAACCGGAAAAGTAAAAGATTCAATTTCATCTGTTGAAGAGCTTTTTGAGGATGACAGGGATAAAGACCTTGATGGCTGGCTCCAGACGCTGATCTATTGTGAAGCCTACCTTGCCCAGAATCCCGGGATAAGCTTATTTCCGGTAATCTATAAAGTGAAAAAAGCACCTGAAAAAGATCTGTCGGAAATGCTTCTTATAAAGCCTGACCTGTTATTGGCTGATTATCAATCAGTAAGAACTGAGTTTCTTGCAAACCTGAAAATTACCCTTGAAAAGATATTCAATAATGACGAAGCCTTTGTAATGACTAAGAACCAATGGAGAAAATGCGGTTATTGCCCCTACCGGGTTCTTTGTCAGAGATAATGTACTATTTCAATTTATGTACATATGCTGTCGTAAAATTAAAATATGATATCCTGCTTGTTTTCGTTTTGTTAGTACCAGTGCTTACGATCCTTTAATGCATCTCTCATAGGTGTCTTTTTATGCTTCATAGCATTACTGTAATTACAGTTCCTCTTCACTTTCCTTCAGAAGTGAAACCATTTTAATCGCCGTAATAGCAGCTTCGTCACCTTTATTGCCATGTTTCCCACCAGCCCTGTCGACAGCCTGCTGATGTGTATCCGTTGTCAGTATCCCGAAGATAAAAGGTATCTCGTATTCCAGGTTAAGCCGGGTGATACCTTGGGTCACACTCTGACATATATATGTAAAATGTGGCGTTTCTCCTTGTATGACACAACCAATACAGATGACTGCATCAGGATCATAAGTCTCTGCAACTAACTTTGCTCCGAAAGTCAGTTCAAATGTGCCGGGAACATGTTTTTCAATAATATTGTCTGCTTTTGCTCCGTGTCTGATAAGTGAATTTCGTGCAGCTGTAAGCAGAGAATGTGTAATATCATTGTTCCAGTCTGAAACAATGATCCCGAATCTCATATTTCCGGCATCGGGAATATCTGAGTGATCGTATGCTGACAGATTGTTTGTAGCCATGTGCTATTTGATCAGAAGCCTGGTTCTCGCAATATATTTTTCAATTGAGCTTCCTTCCGTGCTCTCCGGATATTCATACTGTATCCTTTCATAGATTTTAAGAGCTTCCTGATAATTTCCGTTTAGCTCATGAAGTTCGGCTGCTTTCATCAGAAAGAGGGGTGTATTAAATGAATTTCGCGCAAATTCAGCAGCCTCAAGATATTTTGAGATACCCTTTGCCACATTTCCAAGTTCAACGTATGCATCACCTGTTGCGCCTATAGCCAGGGATCCCAGTATTTTATCCTTTTTTTTGTATTTACCAAGCATTTTTATGGCTTCATCATATTGCCCGAGATGGAGATGACAAATACCAGCGCTGTAGCGGGCAAGGTTACCGGAATGAGTGAATTTATAATCATTGGCAATGTCGAGAAATCCAAGATAATTGCCATCGCCGTTCAAAGCAAGATAAAGAGAATCAATCTCAAGATACCTTTCTGCCTGGTACATCTGCGATTGTGCTTCGTCATTCCTCTTATTTAAATACATCTTTCCAAGCCAGAAAAGCGCAACCAGTCCAACAATTATTCCCAATCCAGCACTGAGTGGTTTATAATTCGCCTCAAGGAACTGTTCTGTTTTGGTGAGCGTTTGCTCCACATTCTTCATTCTATCCGGACCATCTTTCGATTTTTTTGCCATATCTGATTTTATAATTAGCTTTTGAATTTTCCACCGCAAAAGTAATTTA
>CAZPMM010000205.1:0-4887 GCA_964587405.1 uncultured Rikenellaceae bacterium | reverse complement strand
AGAACGTGTATTTCCACTGAAGGCTGACTGTCTGCTGCTGTTGTGAAGACTTCCATTTTCTTAGTCGGGATGGTGGTATTTGACTCGATAAGCCTTGTCATTACACCACCCATGGTCTCAATACCCAGTGACAGTGGTGTAACATCGAGGAGAAGCACATCTTTTACCTCACCTGTAAGAACACCACCCTGAATAGCTGCTCCTACTGCAACAACCTCATCCGGATTGACACCTTTGGAAGGAGCTTTCCCGAAGAACTTCTCTACCAATTGCTGTATTGCCGGTATCCTTGTTGACCCTCCGACAAGCAGAACCTCATCAATATCTGAAACCGAATAACCTGAATCGGACAGAGCTTTCCGGCATGGTTCTATACATGCCTGGAAAAGTTTATCACATATCTTTTCAAAATTTGCACGGGTAAGTGTTTTGACAAGATGCTTTGGTATACCGTCAACAGGCATTATATATGGAAGATTTATTTCAGTTGAAGTAGTGCTTGAAAGTTCTATTTTAGCTTTTTCAGCAGCTTCTTTAAGCCTCTGCATTGCCATAGGATCCTTTCTGAGGTCAACACCTTCTTCCCTGATGAATTCTTCAGCAAGCCAGTCAATGATAAGATGGTCAAAATCATCCCCTCCAAGATGTGTATCACCATTTGTCGATTTGACTTCAAAAACACCATCACCAAGTTCAAGTATGGAAATATCGAATGTTCCACCACCAAGATCAAAAACTGCTATTTTCAGATCCTGAGATTTTTTATCCAGTCCGTATGCCAGAGAGGCTGCTGTCGGCTCATTGATAATTCTTTTGACAGTCAGACCAGCAATTTCTCCTGCTTCCTTTGTGGCCTGCCGCTGCGAATCGCTGAAATATGCCGGTACCGTAATGACTGCTTCCGTGACTTCCTGCCCAAGATAATCTTCGGCTGTTTTTTTCATCTTCTGTAGAATCATTGCAGAGATTTCCTGAGGTGAATATAATCTGTTGTCAATCTTCACCCTGGGAGTATTATTTTCTCCTTTTGCTACATTATATGTGACTCTTTTTATTTCAACATTCATTTTGTCATAGGTTTCTCCCATGAATCTTTTAATTGAATACACAGTCTTGTTGGCATTTGTAATTGCCTGACGTTTAGCCGGATCACCGACCTTCCGTTCTCCATTATCAACAAATGCAACAATAGAAGGGGTTGTTCTTTTTCCTTCACTGTTGGGGATAACTACAGGTTCGTTGCCTTCCATTACAGAAACGCATGAATTTGTAGTCCCAAGATCTATACCGATTATTTTTCCCATTTTATAAATTTTTGAATTATCGATTTTTCATTTTGATATTATTATCCAGCAATGATTATGCCATTTGAGATATCTGACAAAACGACAGTTTATGACCTTCCCCGCTCTGATGACCTTAATTGAAAGAAAAATGTATCTTTACGCATATGAGAAATAATAATCTGGACTTGTTATCATGATCCTGTAATAAGATAAACAGCTCTTTGCTTCATGTATGGAAAAAGAAGTGCAAAAATAAAAATACCAGTCATGCCGGAAATCCTTTATGAGGATAATCATCTTATAGCTTTGAATAAGCGTTCTTCGGATTTGTCGCAGGCGGATAAATCAGGAGATATTTCCCTGGATGATGAAGTAAAAAAATATCTTGCAGTAAAGTATAACAAGCCGGGTGACGTTTTCCTCGGAGTAGTTCACAGGCTCGACAGACCTGTAAGCGGTGTTATCTTATATGCTCGTACATCAAAAGCGCTTTTGAGAATGAATGAGATGTTCAGATTATGGCATGTAAAAAAAACCTATCTGGCCATTGTGAAGGAACGTCCTCCGGAAGATACCGGTACGTTAATACATTTTCTGAAAAAGAACGAAAAGCAGAATAAGACATATGTATATGATCATGAGGTAAAAGGATCAAAGAAAGCAAGTCTGACTTACAGGATAGTCGGACGGTCTGACAGGTTTTACCTGCTTGAAATCTTTCTTCATTCAGGACGTCATCATCAGATAAGGGCTCAGTTAGCGGCAGCCGGATGCCCGATAAAGGGTGATCTTAAATATGGATTCTTTCGGTCGAATGAAAACGGAGGGATCAGCCTGCATGCAAAAAGTCTGGAATTCATGCATCCGGTTAAAAAGGAGAATATTGTGATTACAGCTTCTTTCCCGGCAGGAGATATCTGGACAAAGTTCAATTATAAAATATGAGAAAATGAACTTTCAAAAAAGGACCCTCTAAAGAATAAACGTGAAAAAACCCGACCGGAATTCTGCTCCGGTGTTAAGATATGAGCCGGTGAATGACGTTAATTTCAGGTTAATGTGCGTTAATGAAAAGTTAAAAGATTTACTTCTTTAAACAGTATGACTTAATTTTGCAGCATGAACAGGGATAAATTCATATGGCTGATATTCATGATGCTGATTTCTCTGATCGGTATAATATGGGTACAATCTATATGGATAAAAGATGCTGTTGGCACTCAGAATGATAACTTCAATGCCGCAGTTATAGCAGGTATTAATGATGCTGCAAATTCCATTGAATCATCCCGGGAAATGAATTTTTTTAACAATTTTATGTTTCCGGGGACAGGACCGGTCACGGAACAGGCAGACAATATTTCCCAGTATATGAGTGTGGGAAGCTATTCATCAACACCAGGAGATCAACTGAGTGTGAGAATAATGAACCAGTCTGTAACCAAAACACCAGGACAGGATCCGGTGATTGTAATCTATGATACTATTATAAAAACAGATAAGGATTCTATGATCTTGTTTCAACAAGGCAGCGGAGGAAGTATTCAGGGTGTTGATGACAGGCAGAATAATATCGGTAAGAAAGGCAGCTTATATGTTCAGCAGCAGGAATTCATAAACTGGGTAAGAAAAAGGCAGAATGAATTCCAGAATATGAGTAATAGGATGATATCTGAGATTTATTCATGGGAAAAAACTATGGAACTGAATGATGCTGAAGTGGAATTTGCATTAAAAAAAGCACTTATCTTCAGGAATATCCATACACCTTTTGAATTTGTAGTAATCAGAAACGGTGTTGTGGGTGATGGCTCTTATAAAAAAACGGGAAAGAATGATTTCCTGAAAAGTAATTATAAAGTAAGACTTTTTCCTGACAATATGATACGTCAGGATCTGATACTCTCAGTAGTATTCCCTGAAAGGACAAATTATGTCCTCGGATCTATGACATGGGTATTATTGGCATCACTACTCTTTTCTCTGATCATTCTGGCAACTTTCGCGATGAGTCTGTTCTTTATTGTCAGACAAAAGAAGATATCCGAAATGAAATCGGATTTTCTGAACAATATGACACATGAATTTAAAACTCCCATTGCCACTATATCGCTTGCTGCAGATACAATTACTAATCACAGAGTTATCGGGGATGAAACAAAAATACGGCATTTTGTCAGTATGATAAAGAAAGAGAACAGCCGTATGGATAAAAAGGTTGAAAAGATCCTTCAGATCTCTTCTCTTGACCGGCAGGAAATGACCTTCAGTTTTGAGGATCTTTCACTTCATTCAGTCATTGAAAAGGCTGTTGAAGCAAACGATATCATTGTTCAGCAGAGGAATGGAAAGGTCAGACTTAACCTGGAAGCTTCTGGAGCACTGGTATATGGCGATAATGAACATCTTTATAACCTGGTAAATAATTTGCTTGATAATGCGATAAAGTATTCGCCTGAAACTCCTGATATAACAATCAGCACCAAAAATAATGGCAGTGGAATCATTATGTCGGTGGAGGATAAAGGTATAGGCATGTCGAAAAGTGTTCAGCACCGTATTTTTGAAAGGTTTTACAGAAAACCTTCAGGAAATGTCCATAATGTTAAAGGATTCGGACTGGGTCTGAACTATGTACAGGCAATTGTTAATGCTCATAAAGGAAATATCTCAGTTCACAGTGAACCTGGAAAGGGAAGCAGGTTTGATGTTTTTATACCTTATAAAACGGAGAGCGAAAAATGACAGTAAAACCTGTGAAAATATTCCTGGTTGAAGACGATCTTAGTTTCGGATCGGTGCTTAAATCTTATCTTGAACTTAATGACTTTACAGTTGACTGGGTTGACGATGGAAAATACGCCGTTGAGCATTACCGGAAAGGTGTGTTTGACATATGTATATTGGATGTCATGCTTCCTCATGTAGACGGATTCACTATTGCCAATGAAATAAGGCAGATCAATAATTTTGTCCCGATCATTTTTCTGACAGCTAAAAAAATGAAGGAAGATGTGCTGAAAGGTTATGGAGTGGGAGGGGATGACTATATCACTAAACCTTTTGATACAGATATTCTTCTTGCTAAGCTGAGAGCAATACTTGCCAGACGTGATTTCCAGAACGGTACAAAAGACATCTATGAAATAGGCAGATTCATTTTCAATTCAAAATTAAGGACACTTACCCTGGGGGATGATGAGAAAAAATTGTCTCCTAAAGAAGCCCAACTCCTTGAACTTCTGGCAATAAATCCGAATACATTGATCAGCAGGGAAATGGCTTTGAAAAAGATTTGGGGTAATGATGATTATTTCACTGCAAGGAGCATGGATGTTTATATAACTAAACTAAGAAAGATACTTTCTGAAGATACTAACCTGAATATAAAAAATATCCATGGATCAGGTTTCCAACTGATTATTAGTGGAAACTGATATCAAGGCTTTGTCTGTTGAAACCCATATCCTGCATTATGCGGGACAAACACATATGTATATAATCTTCAAACATACGGGTTCCAGGCAGGAACACTTTAAACTATTTTGCTATTTTTACCTAAAACTGAAGGTTAATGAAAAGATCATATTTTCTGTGTTTG
>CAZPMM010000204.1:0-4890 GCA_964587405.1 uncultured Rikenellaceae bacterium | reverse complement strand
CATGAGGTTTTCAGGTTAAAGATTCTTAAAAACGCAGCAAATAATTGATTTTTCTGTGGGTCTGAGGTGAAAAACAAAGAGTACACCTCAGGCAATTCTGAACAGATCAGCTTAATCACAGTGTTACCTGATCATGAAATCAAGCAGAGGATCATCGCCTATGTAAGCAACAAGCCTGTCATTTCTCCTGAGAGGTCCTACTCCCGGAGGAGTACCGGTAAAAATAAGATCACCAGTCTTAAGCGTGAAATATCCCGATACATATTCTATTATCTGGTTAAAATTGAATAACATATCAGAAGTATTTCCCTGTTGCACAGTTTTGCCGTTAATTTCAAGTCTGAAATCTATATTATCAGTGTCTGACAGTGAACTTACAGGAATAAATTGACCGAGAGGTGCTGCTCCGTCAAAACATTTTGAAAGTTCCCATGGAAGACCGTCAGCAGAGTTACGGTTTTGAATATCACGAGCTGTAATGTCGATCCCCACTGTCAGCTCATCATAATATCTGCCGGCATATTTCGCAGGAATGCTTTTGCCGAGTTTATTTATTTTCAAAACTATTTCAGTCTCATATTGTATCATCGATGAAAAATCCGGAAGGAAAAATGGTTTGTTCTTCTTCAATATCGATGAATCGGGTTTCAGGAAAACAACCGGTTCCGTTGGAACCGGCTTTCCCATTTCCAATGCATGCTTCCTGTAATTGAGCCCTATACAAATTATTTTCATTTCAAGACAGTTTCCCGCATGCTCTGAGTTTAATCTCTGTAAGAATTTTTTTGGTATAAAGAGGGAAATCACCATTCATCATCCAGGAATAATAAGATGGTTCTTCCTTTAATACCTCTTCAACAGGTCTTCCTTTGTGTTTTCCGAAATTAAATACCTCTTTTCCGTTCTCATCAAGGATTATTCTTCCTGCAAAATCAACATTATTGTTAAAAGAACTGTATTCAGCAAGTTTATCGATATCATTCGCCAGATCCGGATATTTATCAAGCTGGGCTTTCAGAACTTCGTATGTTGCTAATGTGTCGGCAGATGCACTGTGAGCATCTTCAAGTTCCTTCTTGCAATAGAATTTATATGCAGCTTCAAGAGTACGTTGTTCCTTTTTATGAAAGATTACCTGCACATCAACATATTTTCTTTTTTTGAAATTGAAATCCACATTGATCCTCAGGAATTCCTCAGCAAGTACCGGGATATCAAATTTCATTGCATTAAAACCTGCAAGATCACATCCTTCAAGAAATGCCACAAGATTCTTTGCTATTTCCTTAAAAGTAGGTGCATCTGCAACATCGTTGTCAGAAATACCATGTATTGCAGTCACTTTCGCCGGAATAGGCATCTGCGGATTGACAAGGGTTGTCATCCATTGTTCAGTACCGTTGGTGGAAATCTTCAGTGCTGATATCTCCACTATACGATCTGTCGAAACATTAATACCGGTCGTTTCGAGATCTATAAAAACTATCGGACGTTTAAGAATCAGTTCCAATTATCAGGCATTTATCATCATTGGCATGAGCAACATCAAAAGATCCTCAGAGGCACTTTCAGCTTCCGCAGGAAGGAAAAGACCAGCCCGTGTCGGATCGGCAAGTTCCATAATCACATCCTGAGATGCAATGTTTGCAAGGATCTCAAGCAGGAAAACCGATTTGAAACCAATCTCAATATCGTCACCTTCATACTGGCATTTAATACGTTCGGTTGCCGAAATAGAAAAATCGATATCCTGAGCCGATACAGTGACTTCGTTTCCTTTCATCTGAAGCTTGACAAGATTACTGGCCTGATTGGAAAATACCGATACCCTTTTCAGAGTATTGAAAAACTGAACTCTGTCGATGGAAATTTTCCTTGGATTATTTTTTGGTATAACAGAATTATAATTGGGATAATTTCCTTCCACAAGCCTGCATACCACCTTATAATCATTCAGATTGAAAAATGCATTTTTATTATCAAATTCAACCTTGAACGGACCCGATTCCTTTGGCAATATGTTCCTCAGCAATGAAGCAGGTTTTTTTGGCAGAATGAATGAAGCATTGTCATCTGCCTGTGCGTCGGTTCGTTGGTATCTTACCAGCTTATGTGCATCCGAAGCAACAAAAGTGATACTGTCTGTTGATGCTTCTACAAAAATACCTCCCATCACAGGTCTCAGTTCATCATCAGCAGTAGCGAAGAGTGTCTTTGAAATACCCGCCAACATCACTTCGGCGTTGATTGTAAACGAAAACTTTTTATCATTTTTAATAGCGGGAAGTGAAGGGAAATCAATTCCATTCTGCCCCATCATATTGAATTTACCATTCTCGGAAGTAAGCACTACAGCCATTGTTTCAAGATTAATATCAAATGTCAGAGGCTGTGCAGAAAACTCTTTCAGAGTATCCAGTAATATTCTTGCGGGCAGAGCAATAACCCCATCCCCTTCAGTATTTTCAAGTTTCATCCTGGTTATAAGGGTCGATTCAAGATCTGAAGCTGTTATTTCCAGATCATTCCCTGACATATTGAAAAGAAAATTATCAAGGATAGGAAGAGTATTCTTTGAGCTAATAACCCTGCTTATAGTCTGAAGATGACCAAGAAGTTCAGTGCTGGATACTACAAATTTCATATTATTACCTGTTTAAATTATTTTTTCTGAATTTACTTTTATTATAGCTTTAATTATTAATGAATTAGATCATTAAAAATATCCGATTCCCAACTATCAATATTACAAAAAAAAAATATTCATTCAAATTTTTTATAGCAATCGGTTTAATATCTGCTAACAGTTACCAGCAACAGGTAAGCCGATGTTATTGATTGTTCTCAATATCCTGTTGCCTGAAAAGTGCGCTGATTAAAGATAGTAACACAACAGATGCCGGATGCCGCTTATTCATCCTTCGGATAAAAATAATTCAGTTTCCGTAACAAAGGATCTATGTCCGAATACCTTATTATCATATATTCCTCATTGTTACCGGTCTTCCCCCATAATCTGCCTGTATCTTTTTCCCCGTCATTAATTTTTTCCCACAAGGTCAGAACCATGTATTTTCCATCACTTTGTCCGACTGAGATTCTGTATAAAGGTTTCTGTTCAGACAATTCATATCTTTCACTTTCAGACATCCCAAAAGCCCAGCTCTCAAACGGAACCAAGGTATAATAAGAAATATACCGTTTAACCCGTGATGAATCCCAGCCGGTAAGAGGTTTTCTGAGATCGGTCAGCTTTAAATTATTATCGGCAGTTTCAATTCTGAAAGAAGAAGATGTGTCAGAGTAATTATCAAGGGAGATCGATGAAATTTCAGAAGGAAGCAGATTGAACAATGTATGTGGTTGCCAAAACAGTTCATCCGGGTTGAAAACAGAACCGATATCCCCTTCAAAACCCGGAAAATAAACTATGAACGGCTTTGATTTCTCCTTGATTTTCATTATATTACCATATTTATTGGAAATTGTCCGGTAAACATAAAATGAACTCAGAAGTTTTCTCTTCTCATATACTTCCACCCTGACTGGTCTGATACCTTTTGTAACTATTGCATCATTGAACATTTCCGATGAGACCGGAGATTTGATTCTGATCTCCCTGAGCATCCTCAGAAAAAATGTTATTACGCTTTTTCTCGCATTATATTCGCTGTTCACTTTCCATGTATCATCAGTCAGTGAAAGGATAACCTTTTGATCTTCCGTTGAAAGTTCAATTGCTGTTATCTCCTTGTCCGGTTCCGCTGAAAAATTTGTTTCAGAACTGCCGAAAGGTGACTGTTTGCAGATAGCCACAACAAGCAGAATCAGCAGGATCAGTAAAACAGAGATTGAAATATTTCTTATGTACAGTTTTGTCATTATACCTGTCCTGCATAGATCTTTCTTCTGCAGAAAGACCAGATTAATCCTGCGATAACAACAATCAGTACAGAACCCGCAGTATTAATAATCTGCCAGAATGTTCTTTCTTCCCTGATCCTGCTCCTGTCAAGGAGTCTGAGTTTCACCTCTCTCGATCTGAGCTCCATAATACCATTATCATCAACAAGGTAATTGAGACAATTGATAATAAAATCCCTGTTTCCCATCATTTCTCCACTGACCCTGTCCTGACCAAGGGGATATGGAGTTCCCAAAGTACCTGTCCTTCTGACATCATTCCTGATTATATCTCCGTCTGCAACAACTATCATTTTGGTTTTTATGCTTTCGCTTTTAATCATAAAATCCCTGTCATTTATCAGGTTTCCTGTCATCCTGTTTTTAAACGCAGAAGGGAACACACCTTCAAGCAACACTGCAACAGGAAGATGGGATTTGTTAAATGTTTGTTCATCCGGTATTTCTTCAGCTTCTTTCAATCTTATTACATGCGGAGGAATGAGAGTTTTTGAATGAGGAGAAGTAGCAAGAAGTATGGTCTTTTTAATTGCAGTATCCAAGCCAACAGTATCAATAGTATTGACAAACTGTCCCTTTATTTTATTCAGATTTCTTGTAACAGGATGATTCTGATTTGGATAAAGTTTTGGGTAATAAAACCAGGGAGTAGGAACTATCTGATTTTGCTCTCCCATCGAAACAGTAAGTCTTATTACCATACAATCCAGATCCTGTATTATTTCAGGATTGATCCTTACTCCGTATCTGAAAAGCTGATCTTCAATATTTAATGGCCTGTACAACCCGATTGCTGCACCTGTTGCGAGGCTGTCGGAATTTACTGCTACCTCTTCAATCAGCCATAGAACTTTTCCACCCTTCATAATATACTGGTCAAGAATCAGCTTATCGGCTTCATTGAATTCCTCCAGTGGCTTTGCAACAATCAGAGCAGCATACTGGTCAAGAACACCTGTTTTACCA
>CAZPMM010000203.1:0-4904 GCA_964587405.1 uncultured Rikenellaceae bacterium | reverse complement strand
GGGTTTATAGCACAATCCACGTGCAAGGTATACTTTACCAATACCACCGTCATGAATAAACTTGATAGCTTCCATCACACCGGGAATTGAGCGGTTCTGAAAACCGACCTGTACACGTACATTGTATTTCCTTGCAGCCTCTACCATTTTACGCCCTTCCCAAACCCTGTGAGTAGCAGGTTTCTCAACATAAACATGTTTTCCTGCCTGACAGGCCCAGATGGTTCCGAGTGCATGCCAGTGATTTGGAGTACCGAATGAAACTGCATCTATCTCCTTGTCATCAAAGACTTTTCTCATATCCCATTCTGTTTTGGGTGTTTCTCCTGTATTTGTCAGAACTGTTTTAGCTCTCTGTTCAAAAAACTGTTCATCAACATCACAGATTGTTTTCAGCCTTACATTCTGTGTGTCCTTCATACGGCTCCAGGTATTGACATGTCCACCACCCTGTCCTCGTATACCACATACAGCCAATGTGATACGTTCATTCGCACCGCGGATGGAGTTATAGGATTTTGAACTTAATCCCACACCGCCAATGGCTATGGCGGCTGTCCCCAACGCACTCTTTTTAATAAATTCTCTTCTTTTTGTCATTTCAGGGAAAATTAGATTAATTAAATCGTTGAACTGGAAAATATTTATAACATTATTATAGTAAGTATTAAATTCTTAAGGCCTTAAGTAGTCAAACAATCATTTAACAGGAACACAAAGGATAGGAGTTGTATCATAAGACTAACTGAAAGAAATTTTTGCTGCTTTCTTCTTAGCTTTTTGCAGTACCTTCTCAGTCTCAACCGGAGCTCCTTTTTTAAATTTGCTTTCTTCGGCTGCTGCCATAAAAGTAAAAATCTCAATAGTTTCTTCAGCTGTTACTGGAAGTTTCCCTGTTGTAAAGAACCTGACAATCTCAATCAGCAAAGGATTATATCCGGCATAACTTCCAAGGGTTTTTATTCCCTTTTCTCCGAAAACAACTCCTCCATATCCTGATTTACCCGATCTGATTCCTCTAAAGGTACCAATTCTGTTGTCCTGCCAGATACCAGTTACAAAATCCGTATCAGGCGTAAATGCTCTTGATACAGCCTTACAACCATTTCCCATTATGGTAAAAAGTGTTTCGACTCCATGTACCCCATACCAGAACAGATCAGGATGAGTTTTTTCAATAGAAGCAGGACTGAAAATATCCGCTCCAATCACCTTTCCTACAGATCCTGCTGCTATTTCCTTTGCACCTTCTATATATCTTAATGATGAAGATGAAAAGACAGGCACTTTATAATATTCTGATGCTTGATATATCGCTATCGCATCAACCAGTGATGCTGCGACAGGTTTGTCGATGAACATCCTTTTACCTGCTTTCATCACAGGTATTGCCTGCTCAAGATGAAGTCTGCCATCATTGGTCTCAAGTAATACAAAATCAACTTTTTGCAACAATTCATCTATTGAACCGACGATTTCAACTCCCATCTTTTTTATATCCTCAGTATATCCCGGTATCCTGTCGACACTCGATTTAATGTCATTGCTTCCCTTAGGATACGCGGCCACCACTTTATATCCTTCAAATTCAGGTCCTGCCGAAGGATTGTTAAGGGCTTTGGTAAATGCTATACTGTGAGAGGTATCAAGACCTATGATCCCAATCCTTTTGGAATTCTGCGGAACAAATCCTGATGAGAAATTTGATTTTCCTGCAAGGCTTATTGTTACTGCCCCGGCGGTTGCTGTTTTTATAAAATCGCGACGTTTGATCTGGTTTTTCATTTCATTTATTTTGAAAAAGTATTTAATAATAAGAATTTAACAGTTATTAATCAGATGTTGGCAGTTTGTAAATGGCAGCAGGTAATTTACCAACTTCTTTTTACCAACCACCGGATTTTCTTTTAACCTATGATGCATGTTATATGTCGGAAATGCTGTTAAAATTAACATCTTTGAAGGTATATATCATCAAGTCAGGATTAAATCTTCTGTGTTAAAAGAAGTTAAATCATTTCAGCCATGAATTGACCGACGAGAGGTCTGCTTCAATTCTGAGCCTGTCGACTGCATTCTTTCTTGAATATTCATTCCTGATTATCTGAATATCATCATTGATATCGGTATTTGTCCCGTTTGCATCAGTCATACCTGCAATGAAAAGCTTCCGTGGTGCAAATGCTGCAACAAGATCAGGCAGATCATATGCAGTTAATCCAGCAGGGACAGCACTTAATATGAATTTGGTATTATAAAACCTGTTCATCACAATTGATCTGAATGAAGAATATGGTTCTGCAAGGATCATAGCTGTTATACTTTTATCAATCAGTGCAGAATGAAGCAATACCGGAGTCATTTCTTTTCTTGCAAAACCAATGATCTCAGCATAAGGACACTCTTTCTTCATTATCCTGATAAGTTTCACAATATCTCCCGTATGAATACCTGTTATACTTCTTCCGGCCAGGATTGAAGCATACCAAAGATTGTGTGAAACTCCGTCAAAAAACGCGTCACCACGGAATGATCCTGGACCGATTTCTCCATATCCGGGCAGATCAGGAGCCAGTACAGCCATACCTTGCATTACTAATCTTTCTATTTCTCCGTCAGCGTCAGCTTCAGCAGATTTTCCTGCAGGATTCAGATAAAGAATAGCTTTATTATTCCATAAGGCAGGTCTGAACAACAGATAAGGGATAACATAATCACCTTCTCCCCTGATAAAATATTTCTCAATAGCATATTTATCTCTTCTGATTCTGCCCGTAAAAACAGGCTGATCATCAGCAGAAGGTTCAAGGTATCCGATCATTTTTTTTGCCGAAGCTAATAGTCCATTAGAAAAGACATCTGCATTGGAACGTGCTTCATTCAACTCTTTCAGCCTTAGTTCAGCCTCTTTCCTGTTGAGACTGAATACGGTCTCTCCTTTAAGTTTAAGGGATGTTGATATCTGACCGGTTTCTGTCACTCTAAGCTCTTCCGCAGTAAGTTGTTCTATTGTTTCATCAGCAATACTCCCCGGATTGTTCAGATGTCTCCTGAAGAAAGCATACATAGTTTCACGGTTCTTTTTTGTTGAAGCGTGAACATCATCATCTTCCGCACGGATAAAATTCTCTGATTGACCATAGGCTTTATATATTTGGGATACTTCTTTTTCGGTCTCCATTGCACCCTGAATACTGAACATATCCCTCGTAGTTGTGATCATCATAGTTGGTTTCGGAGCTCTCACCAGGAGGAGATCAGGATGATCCAGTCCGCGATACAGGAAATGGAACATCACCTGTTCAGCGTCCTGTGGGCCAATGGACTGAAGAAGTCTTCGGTAATTTGTAATATAATTTTCAGGAGCAGCAGCCAGTATACGTTCGTCAAATGCAGCAATATAAGATGACTGCGTACCTCCACCCGACCGTCCGGTTATACCTATTCGTGAGGGGTCGACCTCTCTGCGTGTCAGAAGATAATCAACAGCTCTTATCCCGTCCCATATCATATAACGGGCTTGTGAAGCCCCTGTTATAAATGCCTGTCCACCAGGATATGAGTGTTCCTTAGTCGGACCACCTACCACAGATTTTCCTGTTGCAGGGTCAAAATACTCAAGACGTTCTCCCTGTCCCACAGGATCGAATGCAAATACAATAAAGCCTTTCGTAACCAGATTCAGAATTACATGCTGATAAACTGTACTTCTGTAGCCTTCGGCCGAGTGTCCGCTGCAATATATTACAGCCGGCGCTTTATCCCTCCTCTTCATTTCTCCGGGAATATATAACGAAGAAGTAACATAAAATCCCGGAAGCGATTCATAGATAATATGCTCTACCCTGAATGATCCCTTGTCAATCGTCCTGACGACCCTTGCATTCAAAGCTGTCTTTTCCGGAAAAGGCCCTACAATGTCATTAAGCGTTTCCCTGACGAATTTCTGCCTCTCCTGCCAGGAAGGAAGTGTATTTATTCCGGAAATTTTTTCTTCCCTTTTATCAAGAAGAGTGTAGCACAGACCCGTCAGGTGGTGATAAAGTGAATTTGTGGCATCGCTGTATTGCATCCAGCCACCGGTAATAACATCCAGCTCTTTCTGGGCATGAGCAGGTCCGGCAAAGGAGATAATCAGGATTATAATAAAAACTGACCGGATAATTGTGAATAATGATTTTGTTCCGGAAAAAGCTTCTTTTAGCATAATTGTTAAATTATTTAGGTTTTATGAGTATTGACAATATACAAAAATAGTTTTTTTTCGCAGGAAATGTAATTGAAATATTAATATACCTGTGAAAGTGAGGGAGGTCATGTATTATAATACTGGTTATAATACAACTGCAAACGGGCCCGTTATTAGAAGACGAGCCCGCAGATATCATTTTCTGTAAAAATAAGTAGTAAAATAAAAAGATTATTCGAGGATATTCCTCATGTATTCAATACATTTGGCAACTTCCTTTGCTGCATCTGAGCCATCCGGGATCTGATATTCAAGCTCGATATCTACCTGGATTGGCCATTTTTCTTTTTTGAGTAACAGCAAAATATCAGCAATGGGTGTTTCGCCTTCTCCGAATGGCATGTTTGCCCCGGCAGGTGTACTGTTTGGTCCGGTTTTATCTTTGACATGAATACTACGTATCCTGTCGTGATATTTTATTATGACATCATTGGGATGCAGGCCGGTTGCACCATAATAATGTCCGACATCAAGATTGAGGTAATTTGCAGATGATGCTGCAAAAATGGGATCAAATGAGAACCCCGGTTCGGCCGGCTGACCGTGAGTGTGGTACATTGCAAGGCTTCCATGCTTTTCAGCGAATTTGCAGAGACGGTGAATGGATGTCTCGCTATATTCATCGGTAATACCTATTGAACCAAGAGCTTTTGCT
>CAZPMM010000202.1:0-4933 GCA_964587405.1 uncultured Rikenellaceae bacterium | reverse complement strand
AGCCGAACCGGATTCAATCCGGTTTAACGTTGCAGGAGGAACAGAAGGAGATATTGTTGACGGACTTGGCTTTATCCTGAAAAAAATATCGAAGGATACGATCCGGATAACTGAAGCAGGGGAAACAGGAAAACCATTTACAAGAAAAGACACTGCCTGGATGGTGGTCCATGAAGTTGTTGAAGAACTTGTAACCATTACCGAAGACTCATGGGCAATCCAGCTTGGTGCATTCAGGGTCAGATCAAATGCTGAAAAATACAGGAGAACTCTTGAAAAACTACTGAACAGAAAAGTTGATATAGTGATCGAGGATAATTTCTGGAAGGTCAGAATACCCGACCTGAAAACAAGAGAGGAAGTTGACCGGAGCCTCGGAATCCTGAAGAAAAACGGTGTGACTGAAGTCTGGGTAATACAACTGAAGGCAAAACAGCAGCAAATAATACTCACCGAACGACAGGATACCGTTCTGACAATAACCGAGACAGATGAAATAATAGAAGAACCTTCGTTTGACAAAGCAAGTTCCATTGAAGTTGGCACCTTTGAAAATATTAAGCGTGCACTCGACCTTAAGGATACTCTCTTCACTTCCATTCAAAAACCCGTCCTGATAATAAGAGAAAAGGGCCTGTTCAGAGTCAGGATAACAGGCTTTAAAGATTATGAAGAAATGTTGGAGTTTATTTCTTCTCTGGGTAATACAGGAATAAAAGATGTACGTATCGAAACTACACGAAAAACGAAAGATCATCTCAGGCTGACTGATGAACCTGAGAAAACAGAAAAGGACACTGTTTATAAACCTGAAGATATTCAGATCCAACAGCCTCCTGTTGAAGAAAAGTCGGTTGAACTACAGGAACCCACTGTAGCTATTCAGGTTGGAATATTCCACAAAAAAGCCCAGGCACTGAAAGCTAAAAGAAAAATATCAGCCAAACTCAATCTCCCGGTTGAAATTGTACTGCAATGGGATTATTACCATGTGATTGTAACAGGTTTCCATACAAAAGAGGAAACATATAAATATTACCCCGAATTTGCTGCAATAGGTTATCCGGGTGTTTCAGTAATAGAGAATTATATAAAACAGGAATGATCACATTTAATACTTGTTCCGGGATTATGAACTGAATATTTACAATTTAATGATCCATGCACACCAATTTCAGAATTCGTAAATATGAAGCCGGTTTGCGGGATCTAAAGTTTGATCCGCAGGCATTACGGCAATCTGTGATTCAAGAAAAGAACAACAGAAAAAATATTATTGTCTTGTTTATTGCTGCATTTCTGGGATTAACAATAATTATTTATTCGTTCAATATTCAAAACCCGGGAATTGTTTTGAATAACATTAAAGATTTTAACCTGGTCATTCAGGTCGGGGCATTTCAGAAAGAAACCAATGCAACTGTTTATAAAGAAAAACTATCAGCACTTATTGATAAACCTGTAATCATTGTAAATGAAGACGGATTTTTTAAGGTTCAGCTGACAGGATTTAAAACCATTGAAGATATAGAGAAAATAATCCCGGCACTGGGCCTGATCGGAGTAAAAGACTTCTGGATACCTCCGGCTAAAAAAGATGCTGAAATACCCGATTATTCTGTCCTTAAACCTGACACTATTCAGAATATCTTTGATGGAAAAGCTGTAAATAATGCCGGACCGGAGACAATTGACAGTCTGAATACTGAAGAATCACATGCAGCAGAAACGACCTATGCAATTGAGATCGGAGCTTTCCGCAAAAAAAATCGCGCTCTTGACGCCCAAAGAAAAATAGTGACAAAACTGAAACTTCATGTTGAAATAATCGAACAGTGGAATCGTTATCATGTAATAATTACAGGATTCGATGATAAAACTGATATTAACAAATATATACCCGAGATTGCCCGTCTCGGGTATGATAAATTATCCGTCATACAAAACTATGGAATACAACCCTGATTCATTTTTATTTTCCTTTTTATATACATTTTTATATACATTTCAGTTGTTTCTTTCAGAAATCATTACATATGCTTAAATTTGTAAAGGATTTATATTAATTATCCATCGTGTTCTTAATTAGTCAATTGACAATCCTGCTTATGAATTCAGGAAAGTTTTCGCCCAGATCGAGATTAAGGAGTTTCAAATTTGCATTCAGAGGCCTGATATCCCTGTTTATCCATGAACACAATTCAAGAATCCATTTATTTGCAGCTGTCATTGTTATTATTCTGGGCTTCATTTTTAAAATAAGTCTGATTGAATGGAATCTCCTGATCCTGGTAATCGGTCTTGTCTTCCTTTCAGAATTGATTAATTCTTCGCTCGAATCTATTTCTGATGCTGTAAAACCCGAATGGAATGAGCATATCATGAAAGCAAAAGATTATGCAGCAGCCGCAGTCCTGGTTACAGCAATTATTTCAGTTTTTACCGGAGGATTTATTTTTATTCCACGTTTGTTACAGTTATTTTAAATAAAATAGATTCCGGAACTTATGACAGAATAAATCCGGAACCGGGACATCATTAAACAACTTAATACATACCTTAAGAACTAATACTTATTAACAATGAAAAAGAGAAAATTAACACGGCGACAGGCTATCACTGCTGTTTCGGCAGGAGCTCTTGGAACATTTGTAAACTGGTCACTCCCTTCCTTTTCAATTAACAATAGAAATCAGCAGAAGCTGGCAATTAACGGAGGTGAAAAAGTCCATACTGGTTCATGGCCCAAATGGCCTGTATGGGATCAGGCTGCAGAAAAGAACATTAATGAGATGCTTCGCTCTGGCAGATGGTGGAGAGGCAATGGCGAACATGTAGCTGATTTTGAACAAAGATATGCAGAGCTGATGAATGCTAAAAGGTGCCTTGCCACAGCAAGCGGAACAACTGCGCTTATTACTTCTCTTAAAGCGGTTGGCGTTGATGCCGGAGATGAAGTGCTGGTATCTCCCTTTACATTCATAGCCAGTTATAATGTTATTTTCATAAACAAAGCGCTTCCTGTATTCGTTGATTCGGATCCTGAAACTTTCCTCCTGGATCCTGCAAAAATAGAATCCCGTATTACAGAACGTACTACTGCAATAGTGCCGGTTCATATTTACGGCCTTCCTGTTGATATGGACAAGATAAATGCAATAGCAGCAAAACATAATCTCAAAGTGGTGGAAGATGCATGCCAGGGATGGCTTGGTGAATATAAGGGTAAAAAACTGGGAACTCTTGGTGATGCCGGTTGTTTCAGCTTCCAGAATTCCAAAAACCTGCCTGCAGGTGAAGGTGGAGCAATTATCAGCAATAATGATGAGTTGATGGATAAATGCACTTCTCTGCATAACTGTGGAAGACCATTCGGTTCAATGCCCACGACATCGGCATATCCGATAGCAGGTACTAATTTCAGGATGCAGCAGATACAGGCCCTCATTTTAATGTCGCAGATGAACCGGATCCAGAAAGACGCCGATATCAGGCTGGCAAATGCCCTGTATCTCGATGTAAATCTGAAAGATATTCCGGGTATTGTTCCGGCAAAACTGGTGGACACTTCGTGTAGATCAGCCTACCATCTTTATGCTTTCAGATATATCAGCAAAGAATTTAATGATGTTCCTAAGGATAGATTCATAAAAGCACTACAGGCTGAAGGTATTCCCTGCAGCGGCGGTTACGGCCCCCAGAATAAGGATGGACTGATAGAGGAACAACTTAATTCCAAAGGATTTAAAAGACTGTTCTCCGAAAAACGGCTGAAACATTGGCGTGAAGAAAATATCTTACCGGGAAATGATAAACTCTGCAGCGAAGCCGTCACATTCTACCAGAGCATTCTTCTCGGCAGCCGAAGCGATATGGAAGATATTGTCAAGGCAATCCGGAAGATCTATCAGAACAGGGATACATTGAAAGCATAATCTCTGACCGGAACCATAACAAGCAAAATTTGGAAAATTGATACTTCATGTGAAAATTTGCTGCCAGAAGAAGAATCAAAGACATACACGGAAGGACCGCCTTCAGACGACAGAAGGATTCATTCGTTAAACCGGCCTTAAATCCTCAAATGTCGAGATTCTTAATTGCCTCAGGATTATTGATGTTTATCAGCTGCCTGTATTGCTTGCTCCTGCTGAAGTCACAATTGTCGGAGAAATGCAGTTTTATCCGTATGTGAGCTCCGCAGGAGCGATATGTTTGTAACAGGAAATCACAGTTCACGGTTTCTGAGCTCCGCAGGAGAGACATGTTAACTCCGCAAAATTCCATTTTACTGTTTATTTGATTGATAATTAACTTATTAATAATTCATTTAGTCCTTTAACCAGGTCAAAACAAAGAACCGATTCATTCTTATCTATAAAGTATGTTCCCGGGCTTAATGCTCTTTTATCCTTTATCCTAATGACCGGTTTTTCTTCTCCTTTTTCAATTATCCGCGGATTACGAAGTACGGTATCGATCTGTACTGTA
The DNA here is from genome assembly GCA_964587405.1 of uncultured Rikenellaceae bacterium. Classification (GTDB taxonomy): domain Bacteria; phylum Bacteroidota; class Bacteroidia; order Bacteroidales; family VadinHA17; genus LD21. The sequence continues at coordinate 442 of CAZPMM010000202.1, read as the reverse complement.
AATCCCTTTGCAGCAAACGGAGCTTTCACGAGCAGTTTATTTTTTTGAATACTTAAATCCGTCAGTTCCTTCGCAGCCCAGTATCTTGCAATCTCACTCAGTTTCATCCATATCAGATCATCATATTTCTGATCCAATCTCTTTTTGATTTCTTTGAGAATATTAAATCCAACCTTATCACCATTAAAATAGATTCCTGGCCAATGACAGACCATAATTGCAGGTTCACCGTTATCGATTACCTCAACCATTCTTCCCGACTGAAGATCTTCAGTAATAAACCTGTTGACATCCCCTGCGACAAGTCCGTCCCATCCACCAAACCAGTCACCTGCACAACCATATATTGATACAACGCATTTCGGATCGGATCCATCAAGCCCGGAAGGATATAATACTTTTGGAACAACATGTTCGCCCTTCTTAGTGAACATATCACGGA
>CAZPMM010000201.1:0-4935 GCA_964587405.1 uncultured Rikenellaceae bacterium | reverse complement strand
TGTGACTATCATCATAACACCAGCACCAACCAATGGCTGATATAAAAAGATTATGTTTATTACAATATGTTATTCCGGCTTTTGTCCTGCTGATTGCAACATGATTGGTAAACCAATCCTCTTCTCCATATGAATAAATCCATTTATCACTGTTTGAATAATCGCCCCATGTTGCTCCACTGAATCTTAATTCATTTATCCTGTATGAGTAAGGTGTTCCGGATGTCCTGACTATTACCTGAAACTTTGAATTAAGCGATTCCAGATCCATTAATCCCTGTCTGAGGGCTGCAGCATGAGATTCACCCGGATTTGTAACCCACATCTTTTTTACACTGTCAATCCATTGTTGCGGTATATCATCATACCGGTCAACAATAGTATGATCTGCAATTATCTGTTCCGCAAAAGCGCTATGTAAGGTCTTGAAAATCTCATTCTCACCATACCCGGTTCCGTCAGAATTGGTAGCATATGCTCTGACATAATATTCATTATCAGGCAACAGACCTGTAATAAGACTCTCAAATGGATCATTTCCCTGACCTTCATCAGTGAAGTTATCACTCTGCAATACGGGATTTATATTTTGACTCCAGCATACTCCTTTGGAAACGATTTCCGAATAGTTTCCAGAAATTATCCTGCCACCAGATTTTGCAGTCGTCTGCATTATTTCACTTGCAGGAAATGTTTCCAGCCTGGGTATTCCTTCATTCATCCCTTTATTACAGGAAAATAAAAGCAGCACACAAGCTAAAATACAATAAATAAACAATTTATACTTAATCATATTGTCACAATATGAGATTTTTAAAGCTGATAATAATTAACGGTCATGATGAGTTACATACTTCTTCGAAGAAGAGGAATAAACACTGTCCAATAATTCTTTGCCAACATATTTTTTAAAGTGAGTAGCATCATAGAAATTAGACTTTTTTTCGCTGAATTTATTTATTCCTGTGAAATTAAAAACGTTTTCTTTACCGAAAACATCTTCTGTAAGTTTCAAATCTTCCCTGTTATAAGCTAACTGATTATATATAGGACAAATAATTACCCTGTAATCAGTATTGTGCTTATCTAAAATATCCTTTATATCATTAAGCATTTTAACATGTTCACTTGTACTCATTTGTCTTTCCTCTTTATATTTACCCGACCTTGGACTGAATCTGTCTTTACGATCCTCATAGTATTTCAAGGAATCTGTCTTCATAAGTTTTGCCACTCCGGGATTGTAATATTCATTGGTAATGGTGTCATAATACTCCGGCAATTGATTTAATATTCCTTCCATGTATGGATAATACTTATTAAATAATGTATAGGGTATTATCGCCGAAAGAAACTCAATGTTAAGAAATTGAAGAAAATATTTATAATGAAAATTGAATCCTGAGGATGGAAATACTTCATAATGTTTCATGGAGGTGGGATCAGAATTGTCAAATTCCTTATAAGTTCTGAAATCAAATACAAACAAGGCATATTTTATTTCATGATTGTGTTTATCAATATACCTGATTTTTGACCATATACCTGCCAGCCTTTCAGATGATGCATCAAAAGAATAAATGTTTTTTTGCGTATTAATGTGTTTTCCCCATAGACTGGGTGGAATAAATAATGAAGTAGATGATCCGAAAATAAAGGCATCATAAACATATTTGGATGAATTTTTTTTGAACATTTCAGTTGAAACAAAATCGCGGTTTTTATGAATATGATAATTTTTATTGTAATCATCATAATCATATATCACCATGAAAGGATCAGTAATAATATAAACAACCAGCATCAGGATAAAAGGGATGCAAAAAACAAGTAATCTTTTAACTAATTTTACAACTTCTTTCATATAACATCATTAGAACATTTCATAAATAAAAGTCGTACCTCCGCTAAGCTGGGATAGTATCAGAATTGCGGCAATATAATAGACTGCGATTCTGAGGGGTTTATATTGAATCCAGTATTTATTCTTAATTTTATTATAAAGTCCCTCAAAATCAGTTTCCAGAACCTCATAAGCCATAAATAACACAGCAAAAAACAATCCAAAAATTAAAGGTCCTTTCATGAAATTTACATCTGAAAAAACATTAATATACTGAAGCTTTGAAAATGCAGTGAACGCTGTTCTAATGTCAGGCGAGAAGAAAAAGATATGTGAAAAGCCAAAAAACAGATAAGTACATATCCGGCCAGTCCATAATTTTAGTGATCCGGGCATTTTTGCAAAAATCCTGACTCTCCATTTTTTTGTAAAAAACTCATAATTTATTGCCGCAGCCTGAAGAAAGCCCATTATCATAAATGTCCAGCCGGCACCATGCCAGATCCCAAACAGAGTAAAGGTTACAAATACTGCGGCTACTGCTGCATATTTGCCCCATTTCCGCAATTTGAAGCTTGTCTGCTTAAAGACATAATCATTGAACCAGAGAGAAAGAGACATATGCATCCTTCTCCATAATGTGGTTATGTTTTCTGATAAAAAAGGTCTGTTGAAATTTGGCAACAAGTCAATGCCAAAGGCTTTGGCAATGCCTAATGCAATATCAGTGTATCCGGAAAAGTCAAAATATAGATAAAGTGGTTGAACAAGAACAACAAGAAGGACATTTAAACCTCCGGCATTATCAATACCTGCATAAGCAGATGCAACTGTAGTAGCAAGATGATTCGCTATAATAACCTTTTTAAAAAAACCTGACAGCACCAGCTTCAGTCCAGCTAATACATTTTCCTCCTTATACTCCTTGCCGGCCTTTAGCATAGGCAGGAAATGATTTGATCGCTCAATAGGTCCGGACAGAAATTTAGGGAAAAATGTAATATATAAAAAAAAGTTTGTGAACTTTTTTTCCGGTTTCTCCCATCCCATTTTAATGTTTACAAGATATCCTATTCCCTGCATGGTAAAATATGAAATCCCTATTGGAACTATAAGTTCAGCAAGTCGCGAGACCTGTATGTTACTATTAAACAGTTCAAGGACAGGATCGATTGCAAATGATGAATATCTTAATAATGTAAGTTGCAACAGGTTAAAAATTATTCCTGTTCTGAATAACAATTTTTTTGAGCTGGCAACCGGGATCTTAAGTCCGATATAATAATTAATAAAAGCATATGCAAGCACATAAGCTAGTAAATAAATACTAAAGCCTGCAACAAAACAACTGCTCAGAATTACCAGGTAAACATTCCTGTATTTATGATTCAGTAAATAATAAATAAAAATGGCAATAATTGCCAGTAGCACATAAGGTAAAGAAATTATATCCATTATATCATTAAGGTTAATTCAATCCTCAATCCTCAATCCTCTTTTCATCCGGTAAACAAATTGCATCTATGTTGGGTATCTGAAATTATTGAATACAGATTGCTGTTAGCTGAAAATGTTGAACCGGAATATTGAACACAGATAAGGATAAATCATTTTACCGTGATTTGCAATTTGTTAAACGTCTCAATGCCTTTCAGGTTACAATATTATCAAATTTTTTTACCTGTACTGAAAATAACCTTAGTCATATACCGTTAAAAAAATGATAAAAAAAGTAACAAAACCAATCTCTTACCGTAAAAAAACATATGTTTGTCAAAAAAAGTGTGGAAGTCGTCAAAAATACTCTTTTATGAAAATCAGGGTACTGTTCTCGTTGTTGGTTTTGTGTTCTATTGCCTCAGCCAAGACTTATTATGTTGCTACTCCGCAAAATGGTGGAAATGACAATTATGATGGATTATCATCTGCTTATATTTCAGGCTTACACGGACCATGGGCATCATGGGAAAAAGCATTTACATCAACTTCTGTTAATCCTGGTGATACTGTTTTTATAAGAGGTGGTGTTTACTATACAACAGTAAAAAATGGAACAGGTATTAAATTAACACGTAATGGCACATCGGATAATTGGATTGTGTATATCAATTATCCAGGTGAAAAACCAATAATAGATTTCGGAAATATTACTGCTGAAGATATTGTTTATCCTGGATTACGTAATGATGGTATTTCCACTAATGGTGTCAATTACGTAAAACTTATAGGATTAACTGTAAGAAATGTAAAACAATACTTTAACCGGAATTATGCCAGAGGAATATATTTAAGAAATGGAATTATAACTATTGAAAATTGCATAGCACATAATTGCTGGGGACATGGTATTCATTCAGAACATAACACTGATGACGGAAGAAATACACATTATATAATTAATTGTGATTCATATAATAATTGTGATAGTATATCAGGAGACCCACTTGGCTCAAATGGAGGAGCAACTGGTGCTGGATTTGATGCATGGTTTGGTATAACAAGTGGGAAAACATATTTTATTAATTGTAGAGCATGGGGAAATTCAGATCAGGGGTTTAGTCTTCCATGTGAAGGTTATGTAAGATGTATAGGCTGTTGGTCTTTTGCTAATAAGGCATATATAAATGGTACTGGTGCTGGTTTTAAAATGGGTTGGCAGAATATAGATGTTTCCTTTTTAAGAAGGGAAATGATAAAATGTGTGGCCGCCTTTAATGATGGCTATGGATTTTTTACTAATGAAAAAGGGTCTGGTGGCGCTCCGGATTGGAATGCAGTTCGTTCTAATCACTTTAATAATATAGCTTATCATAATGGTTTTGGGTCTAATGATTTTAATTATCTCATTCAGGATACGAAACAAGCCGATTCAATACAACGATGGAGAAATTTTTCCAACAATATTGATTATGTGAGTGCCAGAGGTTATACATATCTTGCTGGCGGGGCAGCAAAATACTCAGGATCAAATAACACATGGGATATTCCATTAACCCTGACGGATGCTGATTTTGTTAGTCTTGATACCACGGGTATTACTGCACCACGACAGGCAGATGGATCGTTACCGGATAATGATTGCTATAATAAGT
>CAZPMM010000200.1:0-4943 GCA_964587405.1 uncultured Rikenellaceae bacterium | reverse complement strand
CTGTTATTTCAGGAGTATATATAAAACATTTGAAAAAGCTGATGCTTTGACAATTCACATTTCAGATAGTTTATTTTATGGCAAGAAAGATCATCAGAATAATCTCTTTCCTTAAAGGAGTTCTTCTGCTTATAAGACCTCATATACTGTTTGGCTGGCTTAAGAAACCATTTCTCAAAATATCAAACACATTAAGCCTGTCAGCTTGGGTATCCAGACGGAAAGATAACTGCTTATTGAATGATTTCTACACGATACGGAGGGATTATTCAAAAAGATATAAGCTTTACAAAGCTGTTTCGGATGAATTTAATCTTAAGGATGAAGCAATCATCTTTATAGAATTTGGCGTATCGGGAGGACATTCATTCAGATGGTGGCTAAATGAAAATTCAAATAATCAAAGTCGCTTCATTGGATTTGACACTTTTGAAGGACTTCCTGAAAACTGGGGCACTTTCACCAGGGGAGATATGGCTGCAGCTATACCCAACATCAATGACAAACGTTCTGAAATGGTGAAAGGGCTTTTCCAGGATACACTTCATGATTATTTTCATGCTAATCAACCCGATCCGGCTAAAAGGAAAATCATACACCTTGATGCTGATCTGTTCTCATCAACACTTTTTGCTCTTGCTTCCATATCATATTTTTTGAAAAAAGGAGATATTCTTTTTTTCGACGAATTCAATGTGCCTGATCATGAATACTTTGCTTTCATGACCTTTACGGAATCCTGGTATATCAAAACCAGGCTGCTGGGAGCTGTAAACAACTATCTCCAGACAGCTTTCATAATAGAATAAAAGTACCGGATGCATTCATATACAGATGTATTTGATATCTTTGGAAAGGCAATGACTGAAATGTGGTTTTATTTATTCATTTCTGATTATAACAAATGGAAATACTAATTCTGGTTATCCTTATCCTTCTCAACGGCTTTTTCTCATTATCCGAAACAGCGTTGGTTTCAAGCAAGAGATCAAGACTGGAACAATTAAAAAGAGAAGGACGGAATGGTGCGGTAACAGCTTTACGGCTGCTGGACAATTCCGGAAACTTTCTCTCTGCAATACAGGTCGGTATAACCCTGATAGGCATCGTTACAGGATATTACGGAGGAAGCAATCTGGCAGATGATGTTACTCCTCTGCTTGAAAAAACAGGATTGTTCAAAAGCTCTGCCACTGAAGTTGCTCTCGTGATCACTATTCTTGTAATCACGTATTTCTCGATAGTTATCGGTGAACTTGTTCCGAAAACCATTGCACTTAGAAACCCTGAGAAAATTGCTGCGAGAATAGCTCCTTTTATTTCATTTTTCAGCAAATTTTTCTATGCTTTTGTCAGATTCCTCTCCGCATCAACCTCATTGATTATAAAAATCCTGGGCATTAAAATAAAAAGTGAGCATATCACCGAAGCTGAGCTGAGACAAATGATCAGGTTGGCTTCACAGGAAGGGATCATAGAATCAGAGCAAAATAAGATACACGAAAAAATCTTTTACTTCTCAGATAAAAGAGCAAAGCACATTATGACCCACAGGACCGAGGTTGAATGGATAAATATTAAAAAGCCGGAGGAAATCATCAGAGCTGAGATAATGAAAACACGTCATAGCAAAATATTATGCTGTAACGGTTCTCTCGAAAATTTCACCGGAGTACTTTTTGTGAAAGACTATCTGATAGCTCTTAATTCAAATAAAGAAGTAAAGATCAGCGACCTGCTTATACAACCTCTAATAATACCCGAAACTTCTGATGCACAAAAAGTGCTGGACCTTTTTAAAGAAAAACTAACCCAGTTCTGTGTGGTTGTAAATGAATACGGCAGCTTTGAAGGTATAATTACCCTTCATGATATAATGGAAAATATTATCGGTGAGTTTCCACAGGAAGGAGAACCATATGAACCCGATATTTTTATAAGAGATGATAAATCAGTACTTGTAAACGGAGATGCTCCAGCAGAAATACTTGATGACATCATTGAAGGATTTGTTATTGATTACGAGAAAGTTGACTATTCTACCGTAGCAGGATTTGTTTTCAGTAGGATAAATAAGATCCCCCAGGTTGGTGATAAAACCGAATATGCCGGATATACAATTGAAATTGTGGATATTGACGGCAACAGGATTGATAAGGTACTGATCAGTAAGAATACGGATCTGTAAAACCTCAACACTGATAATTTGCATTTCCCTTTACTATAAAATATCATCCCATGATTATATATAAATCATTCATGCCCAAATAGCGCTTTTCTTTCAAAAAGATTAAGAAACAACTATTACTACTACCCGTATAGTATTGATATTCAACATTTTATTCATAAACATATCTCTAAACAATGCAGTCATATTGCACCATCAACTTATCAGACAGAGTATATTGATCTGCTTTTCTGAGGTGAAAAGCGAAGAACCTATGAAGATTTTCACGATATTTGAGAATGATATTCTTAATCCTGCTTAATCTTCGTGAGAAACTATTTAACAAAAACTACATATCATGAAAAAACTAGTTATCCCTTTTAAATTAGGATTGCTATTTATTGCTATTCTGATTATTTTTTCCTGTGCTGTCAATCCGGTTACGGGTAAAAGGCAGATAATGCTGATGTCGGAAGAACAGGAAGTTCAGATGGGCTTTGCTTATGATCCACAGGTAGTTGCCACTTTTGGTGAATACAAAAATGATAATATTCTGAATTTTTTAAAGACCAAAACAACAGAAATGGGTAAGATATCACACCGACCCAATCTCGAGTTTCACATCAAGATCCTTGATTCTCCGGTAGTTAATGCTTTTGCGGTTCCCGGCGGATATATGTATCTTACTCGCGGTATTCTTGCACAGCTCAACAACGAAGCTGAACTTCTGGGAGTTATCGGACATGAAATGGGACACATTACAGCAAGGCATTCAGTCAGCCAGCAGACGAAGCAGCAAATTGGACAACTTCTTCTGATCGGGGGTATGATAGCTTCAGAGAAATTTGCACAGTATGCCGAACAAGCAATGCAGGGAATGCAACTTCTTTTCCTGAGCTTCAGCCGTGACAATGAAAGGGAAGCGGATGCCCTTGGTGTGGAATACTCTTCAAAAATAGGATATGATGCACATAAAATGGCAGATTTCTTTCAGGTACTGAATAAAATGAACATGGCAGATAGCCATGGAGGTGTTCCCACGTTTCTCTCAACTCATCCTGATCCGGGTGACCGTTATAATTCGGTTCATCAATCATCAAGCGACTGGCAGTCCAAACTTAATTATCCGGAATATAAGGTTAACCAGGAAAGCTACCTTCAGATGATAGATGGTATAGTTTATGGGGAAGACCCACGACAGGGATTTGTTGAAGGTAATACCTTTTATCATCCTGAAATGAAATTCAGGTTCAATTTCCCGGGCGGATGGAAATATGAAAACACTCCCACACAGGTAAATATGGGACCTGAGGATGGCAAAGCTCTTATGATATTCACTCTTGCCAGGCAGAAAAATATTCAGAGTGCTGCTGATACTTCTCTTGCAATGCTGGGTTTGAAACTTCTGGAAACAAAAAATACGACTGTTAACGGAATGCAGGCAAAAGCCACAATATCCAGACAATTCAGCCAGAATCAGTCGACCAGCCAGCAGGCTTCAAATCTTGTGCTTTCATACTTCATTCAATACGGTTCGTATATATATGTTTTTCACGGAGTATCAGCCGAAACTGACTTCAACAATTACTTCAAAGTAATGGAATCATCGATAAAAACATTTGCAAAACTTACAGATCCTTCAAAACTAAACGTAAAACCAACCAGATTGCTGATCAAAAGAGTTCCAAGAACCACTACTGTTGCAAACACTCTTAATTATTTTGGTGTTCCGCAGGAAAAACATAAGGAATTTGCCCTACTGAATAATCTGGAACTGAACAGCACCATCCAGGCCGGAAAACTCATTAAGGTAATTAGTCAATAATTTCAAATTAACATAAATGTATTTTCGTCAATATAAAACATCAGGGATACCGCCAGACTGGAAAAAATATCAGTCATATTTCGGGTATCTGATTCTGTTAATAACAGCTCTGTCTCTGCTGGGAATGACTTTTTTTCAGATTCGTCCTGAAGAAGCCGGTGTAATTACCAGATTCGGCAAATATATCCGTACTGAGGGACCAGGGCTTCACCTTAAGCTTCCGATTCTGGAAAGGCTCTATAAGGTTGCGGTTGAACGCCAGCATAAGGAAGAATTCGGTTTCAGGACATTAAGCAGCGGAATAAAATCGGAATATACAAAATCCGGCACAAATGAAGAATCCCTCATGCTCACGGGTGATCTAAACCTTGCTGATGTTGAATGGGTTGTACAATATCGTATAGATGATCCATACAAATACCTGTTCAAGGTCAGAGAACCGATAATAACAATGCGTGACATATCGGAAGCATGCATGAGACAGATAGTAGGAGACCGCACAGTCAATGAAGTACTTACAGTCGGAAGAACTGAAATAGCTCTGATAGTCCAACAGGAGATGCAAAGATTATGTTCTGAATATTCCCTTGGAATAAAGATTGAACAGGTAATTCTTCAGGATGTAAATCCACCTGATCCGGTGAAAGATGCTTTTAATGCAGTGAACCAGGCACAACAGGAAAAGGAAACACTGATCAACCAGGCAAGGTCGGAATACAATAAGATAATCCCTAAAGCAAGGGGGCAAGCGGAAGAGACAATACAAAAAGCTACCGGATATGCAACAGAAAGAGTAAACAATGCTCATGGAGAGAGTGCAAGATTCAATGCTCTTTTCAGAGAGTATATGAAAGCACCCGAGATAACAAGACAAAGGCTTTACCTGGAAACCATGCAGCAGGTAATTCCCAGGTTAGGAGGTAAGATCATTACCGATGAAGAGGGAAACAA
>CAZPMM010000199.1:0-4977 GCA_964587405.1 uncultured Rikenellaceae bacterium | reverse complement strand
TATTCCTCTTTGCGGACAATCCGGGGAGATGAAAAAATCAACTGGGTCGATCTTTCCAATATCCATCTGACACTTGCTTTCCTCGGAGATACCGAAGAAGGAAGGATAAAGGTTGTGGCAATTATGCTTAAACAACAATGCAGTGGTTTTGGGGAGTTTGATTTTAATTTGTCCGGAGCAGGTGTCTTTAAAAATTTCAGGGATCCGAGAGTTATATGGTTTGGAATTGGAAATTCAGAAAAGCTTGTTGAATTGTATGCAGCGATTAAAACAGGCCTGGAAGATGCAGGGTTTAAGACTGAAGACCGCTCTTTCAGACCTCATATTACGATAGGAAGGATCAAATACATAAAAAATACAGATGCTCTGAAAGCAGCCATTGAAAATTACCGTGACTCAGAGATACAGAAAATCACAGCCAAAGAAGTGATCTTGTACGAAAGCGTACTAAAATCTTCCGGCCCTGTTTATAAACCTGTAGGGATATTCAGTTTGAGATGATTGACGCTAACGGGAAAGCAGAATTTCAAACATTCCAAAATCAGCAATCCCGGGCATCCTCCCTAGAAAGCTAATCATTATACATATTTTTTATCTTATCCGGCGATTATGGAATTTTTGTCAGGGCGCTTAACGCCGTTGGCTTAATTGCTGTTGGCTCAATTGGCTATTCGCTACAGCCCTTTTCCTTTCAGAACAATTCCGATAGTACAAATGAAGATCTTAATATCAAACCTCAGCGATTTGTTTTTTAAATAATAAAGATCATAATCAAGTCTTTCAAGCATCTGATCGACATTTGTCGCATACCCGTATTTTACCTGTCCCCAGGATGTGATCCCTGGTTTTATACTTAGAAGATCTGCAAATGCGGGATTTCTTTCCATGATCAGATCAATGAAAAACTTTCTTTCCGGTCTTGGCCCGACTATTGACATGTCTCCTTTAATGACATTAATAAAATTCGGTATCTCGTCTATTCGGTATTTTCTCATGAATTTTCCAATACGGGTTATTCTTTCTTCACCAATGCAGGATAATCTCGGATTTCCTGTCTCGGCATTACAGATCATTGACCGGAATTTGTAAATTGCAAAGGGTCTGCCGTTTTTCCCTATCCTGTCCTGTGAATAAATTACAGGCCCTTTGCCGGAAAGTCTTATCATTATCCCCAAAATCAGGATGACGGGACTTAGGATTAAAAGTGCAAACAATGAGAACAGGATGTCGGCTGACTGCCTTATCCGTTCATTGACAGGTGTCTTTTCAGGGCTGATATTTATATTTGTTTTTATAATGACAGGTTATCTTCAGCCATAATAGTACAGATGTTCCGGATAGTTGTTGCCTTCGAAGATAGAAATTTTTTTATTTTTGCTCAATGTACCCGATTCACCTGATATAAAAATGACAGATGATTTTGAAGCAAAGGGAAAGCGAAAGAAACTGATCTCGGAACTCAGAAAGAAAGGTATTACCGATGAAATGGTTTTAAGGGCGATGGATAATGTGCCCCGCCATCTGTTCATGGACCAGGTCTTTCTTATACATGCCTATGTGGACAAAGCTTTTCCGATCAGTTCGGGACAAACCATTTCACAACCTTATACCGTTGCTGTTCAGACATCACTTCTGGAGGTGAAAAAAAGAGATAAGATACTTGAGATAGGTACGGGGTCGGGTTACCAGGCTGCTGTACTTGCAGAAATGGGAGCAAAAGTGTATTCAGTTGAAAGGCACAGGGAATTATTTATCAAAGCAAATAAAATACTGATTTCTCTGGGTTATCAGGTTGATTTGTTTTTTGGCGACGGATATGCCGGCAAACCACAGTATGCACCCTATGACGGAATAATTATTACAGCAGCTACTAAGGATATCCCGGAAGGACTCCTTTTACAGTTGAAAACAGGAGGCAGACTGGTTGCGCCCGTTGGAGACAGTTCATCACAGGTAATGACATTGGTTAAGAAGACAGGGGAAGATACTTATGAATATTCGTCACATGGCAACTATGTTTTTGTCCCCTTGCTGAGAGGTATTGTTAAAGAAAAATAATCTGGAATGGAAATATACAGACTCGTTTTTTCACCAATAAGTGTAAATACATTTATACTGGCTGACAGTGATAACAAATGTGCAGTAATTGATTGTGGATGTTATGATGAAGAGGAATTCAGGCAGTTAACAGATTTTCTTGAAGATAAAAAACTTGTTCCTGTACTGCTACTGAATACACACTGCCATCTGGATCATATTTTTGGCAACAGACGGTTCCTTGAGAAATACGGACTGGGAACACACTGCCATGAAGACGATGAGATGAACAGGAAAAGTGCAGTAAAACAAGCGATGTTTTTCGGATTAATGATGGAGGAACCTCCTGTACCTGAAGGAATTATCGAAGGAGGTCAGATTATATCATTCGGACAGATAACTCTTAAAGCTATTCATGTGCCCGGTCATTCACCGGGCAGCCTGGCTTTTTATTGTGAGAAAGAGGGAGTAGTATTTACAGGAGATGCACTTTTTGCAGGAAGTATTGGAAGAACCGACCTGCCTGGCGGAGATCACAAAACTCTTATCAGCAGTATCACCGGAAAATTATTTACACTTCCGGAAAATACTGTTGTTTACCCGGGTCACTATGGCTCAACAACTATTGGTGAAGAAATAAAAACAAATCCTTATTTTGTATAACTTACAGATGCTATTTGACATATTCTGTCAATTATTAGTATTTCTTCATTTGCTAAAGAGGTTTTAATAATTGATTTATCCACCCGGTTTTTGCAGAAACCGGAGGATATGATATTTCATTTGCTCCGCGATTAAAGCTATAGTGTGAAAAGGTATGATACTATTGAATTAAAATTTTTTAACAGGAATAAAAATCATGTCAAACGACAAATTTGTAAACCGTCACAATGGTCCCCGTGATCATGAATTACCCCGGATGCTAAAGACTATCGGTATTGAATCGCTTGATAAACTGATTGATAAAACAGTTCCTTCAGGAATAAGGCTTTCAAAACCCCTGAATCTACCTCCTGCCATGAGTGAATATGAATATCTTACTCATCTGAGGGATCTGGGTTCACAAAATAAGCTGTTCAGGTCATTCATTGGTCAGGGTTATTACGGAGTTGCACCTCTTTCCGTAATTATCAGGAATGTTCTTGAGAATCCTTCCTGGTATACCTCCTATACGCCATATCAAGCTGAGATATCCCAGGGAAGGCTTGAAGCTCTTATCAATTTCCAGACAATGGTCATTGAGATGACAGGCATGGAGATAGCCAATGCTTCATTACTGGATGAGGCAACTGCAGCGGCAGAAGCTATGATAATGATGTTTAATACACGGTCACGTGATGCTGTTAGGGCAGGCATCAAAAAGTTTTTTATTGATGAAGATATTTTTCTTCAGACCATTGAAGTAGTACAGACCCGTGCGGAACCTCTTGGAATAGAACTTGTGAAAGGAAAATTCAATGAGATAGTTCCTGACAATACATTTTTTGGTTTTTTTGTTCAGTATCCTGCAGCATCAGGAGAAGTGAAGGATTACAGTGCTTTTACTGCCAGAGTACATGATTCGGGTGCACTTATTGGTGTAGCAGCCGACCTGATGAGTTTAGCTCTTCTTACTCCTCCCGGGGAATGGGGTGCTGATATTGTTGTCGGATCAAGTCAGAGAATGGGTCTTCCGATGAGTTTCGGCGGACCGCATGCAGGCTTTTTTGCAACGAAAGATGCCCTTAAAAGAAGTATGCCGGGAAGAATAATAGGTATTTCGGTTGACGTACATGGAAATCCTGCACTGAGAATGGCTCTTCAGACACGCGAACAGCATATTAAAAGGGAAAGGGCAACATCAAACATATGTACGGCACAGGCATTGCTGGCAACCATGTCGGGAATGTATGCACAGTATCATGGCCCTGAAGGTCTTAGAAATATTGCCCGGCACATACACAGGTCGGCCTGTACCCTGAATCATTCTTTAAAAGAACTTGGCTTCAGACAGCTTAATACAATTTTCTTTGATACTCTTAAAATTGAACTTCCGGAAAATATCACCTGCGAAAAAATATTGAATATTGCACTTAGAAAAGGAATAAATTTCTTCTATCCTGCTGATGGATCAGTAGTTATAAGCACAGATGAGATAACCTCTATTGATGAAATAAATATAATCAGTGCAATATTTGCAGAAGCATCCGGGAAAAATCCGGTCGTGGTTAAGGAACTTTGCAATTGCAGCATTAGTGATGATAAATTCATAAGGAAATCTGATTTCCTGAAACAATTGGCTTTCAACAGGTATCATAGTGAAACGGAGATGATGCGTTATATAAAAATGCTTGAAAGGAGGGATATTTCACTGACCCATTCAATGATCTCCCTGGGTTCCTGTACCATGAAACTTAATCCTGCTACATCAATGTTCGCGATGAGCTGGCCGGCATTTGCCGATATACATCCTTTTGTACCAAAAGATCAGGCACTGGGTTATTACCGTCTTATGGACGAACTCGGAGAGGCACTTAAGGAGATCACCGGGTTTACTGCCGTATCGTTTCAACCCAATTCGGGAGCTGCAGGTGAATATGCCGGTCTTATGGTAATACGGGAATATCATCTGTCCAGAGGAGAGGGGCACAGGAAGGTTGTACTGATACCATCATCAGCACATGGTACAAATCCGGCAAGTGCTGTTATGGCAGGGATGAGTGTCGTGGTTGTTGAATGTGATGAAAAAGGCAATATCAATATAGAAGATCTCAGAAAAAAAGCTGAAGAGAACAAAGCAAACCTTGCAGCATTCATGATAACATATCCCTCCACACATGGTGTGTTTGAGGATGATGTTACAGAAATGACAGATATCATTCACGGGGCAGGCGGACTTGTATATATGGACGGGGCAAACATGAATGCACAGGTTGGGCTGACCAGTCCGGGAAGAATAGG
>CAZPMM010000198.1:0-4982 GCA_964587405.1 uncultured Rikenellaceae bacterium | reverse complement strand
TGAAATAGTTTTATTTCGCCTCCGACAGCACCAAGGTGTGCATCAAAGGCGCCAACTCCGACTTTGACAGTTTCAGGAAGTCCAAATTTTTTTGCCCATTCTCCGGTAATAGTTCCAACCGTAACATCACAAGGATATGTTTCTTCATACAGGCGGGCTCTCAGCCCTGCAAGCTTAGGATCGAGCTTTACAAGGAACTCTTCGGATGGCAGTCCGCCAAAATCTTTATGCCACATTGCCTTATGTCCCGCTGCACAACGGCTTCGCTTAATTCTGAGAGGATCCGTATCTCCTGTTAATAAGGCAGGAATCCAGTCACAATGTTCAACCCAGGAAAAAGCACTCTCTCTTACTTTTGTATTTTTCCTTATTACATGAAGTAACTTCGACCAGAACCATTCGGAAGAATATATACCACCTTCAAACTTGGTATAGTCAGTCCCTCCCCACGATCCTGCCAGTTTATTTATTTCGGCAGCTTCCTTCACGGCAGTGTGATCCTTCCAGAGAATAAACATCGCATCGGGATCATTTTCAAATCCGGGTTTGAGAGAAAGCGGAGTTCCTTCTTTATCTACGGCAACAGGTGTCGACCCTGTCGTATCAACAGTTATCCCCGAAATGTTATTAATAATTCCCTTGCTTAATCCCTTAAGTGCACCTTTAACCGATTTTTCAAGTCCTTCGATATAATCAAGCGGGTGTTGGCGAAACTGATTGGCAACAGGATCGCAATACAGACCTTTTTTCCATCTCGGATATTCAAAAACTGATGTGCCGACAATATTTCCGTTAGCGGTATCGGCAACTACTGAGCGTACCGAATCGGTACCGTAGTCAATTCCTATCACATATTTTCCGGACATATCAAATAGTTTTATATTATTTAATTTTTCAAATATTTTGTGCCCCTTTTGTACTTCCAATCCGACAGCTATCGGGATCATCGTGTCTTTTGTACTAAAACAAGCATAGTTGTTAACCGCCGTAGAACACTAAGAGTTTACATAAATAACATAAAGGGATACAGTAAATTATGAACATTTATTAATTATACAGGATTAATTATTTATTACCTTCATTCTTTTTTCTTCTGCCCGTAATAAGCCTTCTTTCCGTGTTTTCTCTCATAATGTTTTTTAAGAAGAAAATCATCAGCCACCTGCTTAAGCACACCGGGGCCGTACAAATGCTGGCTCCCAGTAATAAATCAGACTTCCTTTTTCTTTAATTCATCCATATTGTGATGCTTACCAGAAGTAAATATAAAATCCTATTATCACAGCAATTATCAGTCCCGAGAAGAACAGGTCCCAGTTGTTCCAGCTTGCTCTTGTAACAGCTTTTTCTTCGGCAGTTGCAGAACCTACATATAATCCCCTGATCTTAACCGGATCTGCTCTTTTTGTGAACATACTAATGACTATCATCAATATAATGATGAGAAAGAAAATTATGATCTCATAATGCAACCAGTTAGCTTTCAGGAAGACTTTATAAAAGAAATTGTCGTGGCTCATTCCTGATCCGAATATTTTGAATGCCAGCCTTGTCATTCCAAGGATAAATCCGGTAAGAAGTCCTATAAAACCTGCCTGGGGAGTCGTCTTTTTGGAGGCTATCCCGAGAAGAAACACGGCTGCAATTCCGGGAGCAAGAAGTGATTGCACATCCTGAAGATAAGCATATAGAACTTTACCCAGCCCTTTCATCACAGGTATCCAAAGTACTCCCAGAATCACGACTACCATTGTAGCGATTTTGCCGACCCGAACAAGTTCCGCTTCAGAAGCCTTTGGTTTGAATTTCTGATAAAAATCTACTGTGAATAGAGTTGCTGATGAATTGTACAAAGAAGCCAGTGAACTCATGAGTGCGGCCAGCAATCCACCTACAACCAGTCCTTTAAATCCTATAGGTAGTAATTCCTTTACCAGTACTGCAAAAGCCGAATCAGAATCAGGAAGAATAATGATACCTTTCGTATTCAGTCCATAAGCGATCATGCCTGGGATAAGGAATATGAAAACCGGCAGAAGTTTGAAGGATGCACCCAGTATAGCTCCCCGTCTTGATTCGGTCTGATTACGGCCCGAAAGTACCCTTTGAACAATATACTGATCAGTACACCAGTACCAGAATCCAATTATTGCCGAACCCAGAATAACACCTGTCCAGGGAAACTCCGGATCACGGGCTGATCTCATTAATTCTGTCATATTGTTTCCAAAATCATTTACAGGCACTGCCCGGCATATTTCCATCATTTCCGACCATCCTCCCAGCCTGATCAACCCTAAAACAAACACCACAATAGATCCGAGAAGCAGAACCGGTGTCTGCAGGACTGATGTATATAAGACAGCTTTCATTCCGCCAAGTGTTGTATATATTCCGGTAAGAATCACGAGGCCCACAGCGCTTATCCAGAAAAAATCGATCCCGAAAATCGATTCAATTCCAAAAACCTGTTTAAAAACAACTCCTCCGGCATAAACAGTAACAGCTACTTTTGTAAACACATAACTCACAAGGGAGATTATTGACAGAATACTGCGTGATTCCTTATTATATCTTTTTTCAAGAAATTCAGGCATCGTAAACACACCGCTTCTTGCATAAAAGGGGACAAAGAACCATCCCAGGATGAGGATTATCCATCCGTGCATTTCCCAGTGAGCCATGGCCATACCGCTCGAAGCACCTGCTCCTGCAAGACCCACCAGATGTTCCGAACCAATATTTGATGCAAAAATCGAAGCTCCGATCGCGATCCATGTTGCGTCGCGGCCCGCCAGGAAATAATCAGTTGATGTTTCCCCTTTTTGCTTCAGAACCCATAAGATTATTCCCACAAGACCGAGACAAAAGAGTCCCAGAACGATCCAGTCTAATATTGCCATACAATAAGATTTAAATGAATGATTAATGTATTAATTTGGTTGTCAATGTATAAAATCAAGAAATCCTTTAATGATCGTGATTTGGAAGGTCATGAGCATAAAAAACGACCATGCCCTATACAAAACTATTAAAATAATCATGATATGCTTTGATCACTTCCATTGCTCAAGCGATGACTGTATGAAACTAATTATCTTCTGGTTTTCATCCCTGCCAGTACCTTTCACTTCAAAGGGTTCCCCGAACCTGAAATAAATGGTTTTTGAACTGTCGAGGGGGCCTATTTCCTTTATCACTTTCCCGTTTCCCCAGAAATCTGTTTTCAGGGCAACAGGCACAACTTTTACTCCTGCTTTTTTTGCAAGCTTAACGCCAAGCGAATTAAAGTCTTCCGGTTTAAAGACAATATTCCTTGTACTTTGCGGGAAGATGACTATTGAGATTCCTTTCGACAATAATTCTAATCCTCCTTCCATAACAGTTTCAAGGTCCTTTCTCGGATCGGTACGTCCGACAATTATCGGAACTCTCGATCTCATAACATCTCCAAACAAGGGATGTTTAACAAGGCTTTCCTTAACCACGAATGTTACTTTTCTCAGAGGTGAAATAATACATGGGAGTATCATCGTCTCCAGAGTACTCATGTGGTTAGCGATAAATAACACAGGCTCATCCGTACGTGTAATATTATCCATTCCGCTTATGTTGAACCTGCCTCCCGATTTTTCTATGAACCTGAAAATATAAAATGAAGATTCTCCCCAGGCATGATCGTCATAAATACCGCCTCTGGCTTCTTTCCTGGTTCTGAATACAATATTAATAAACTTGAGTGTGAAATATAAGCGGTTATGAAAAATCCGTTTCTGCAATACATTCATATCATCCGGAGGAGTGATATAAGAATCCGATTTAAAATATCCTTTCTGCATATATTTGAACAATTCAGTATTCAGTATTCAGCATTTTCCCGCGGAATTTTTCCATCAGTTCCCTGTTCAGGTCAAGCGGAGGTTTTGCTCCTTCCGGAAGGAATGATTTATACGGATGTTTTTTTGAATATTCAGCAAATTCGTTTTTTATTTCATTCAGCAGTTTTTCATCAGTAAGCAGGTCGAGAGCTGTACCTGCCATAACTTTTGCACCTGCATTCAAACCTTTCCATGCTGCTGATCCATAACCTGTTGTAACAGTCGACCAGTGATGTCCCATTGTTCCGGGTACTCCGGAGGGGAAGCTGAGTGTGGCGGTAGGAGCTATCAGTGAAACTTCTCCCACATCGGTTGATCCTCCTCCTGTCTGAATTGCAGAAGGTCCGTTGAGAGCCTTCAGTTTTACGGGATAACCTGTTTCCTTTGCCCCGAGCGATTTCTGAAGTGCTTTGGCAAAACTGTTTTCTTTTTCTGTCCAATGAGGAAGTCCGATCAGTTCAATATTTCGCTGAATAGTTTCTGCAAGCCCTTTATTGGCATGTTTCTGATGTACGGCTGTAAGTACCGTAACTGTATCGAGTTTGCATCCGGAAGCCATTGCTGCTCCTTTGGCACAATCGGTTACCCTACTGAATGTTTCTTCTATCCTTTCATCAGTGTTCCTTACATAATACCAGACTGATGCTTTATCAGGGACCACATTGGGAGCTTCTCCTCCTTCCAGAATTATATAATGCATTCTATATGTATAAAAAAGATGCTCTCTCAGATAATTTGTTGCCACATTCATCAGTTCCACGGCATCAAGAGCACTTCGGCCGCTCCATGGTGCTCCTGCTGAATGTGCTGTCTTCCCTCTGAATGTAAATATTGCAGAGATTATTGCACTCTCATGAACCCCCCATCTTGTTTCGAAGTTGGATGAAGCATGATTGTCAATAACTGCATCCACATCTCTGAAAACACCTTCCCTGACCATATATGGCCTGCTTATTACCGTCTCTTCTGCCGGTGATCCAAAAAATTTTATTGTACCTCTGATACCGTTCCGTTCCATGCTTTTCTTTACCGCAATAATAGCGGCAACAGCTGCTGTTCCCATCATATTGTGTCCGCATCCGTGTCCCGGAGCGCCATCTATTA
>CAZPMM010000197.1:0-4990 GCA_964587405.1 uncultured Rikenellaceae bacterium | reverse complement strand
CACAGGATTGAATTGTAAGACTTTGTAGTCCTTTGTCTTTTCGATGTTTTAGTCCCCTGGTAAGGTATCCGAAAACCGTCCGGGGATCATCCGGATAGGCGAGATCATATTGAATCGAGTGATCATTTATCCTGAATTCACCATTATTTGAATCATAATTATAACCTCCCTCGGTAATTGTAAGAGTTATCAATTTTGTATCAGGATGAGCTATCTTTGCAATAATTGCATCACGATCATCTGGAGCA
Source organism: uncultured Rikenellaceae bacterium (assembly GCA_964587405.1). Classification (GTDB taxonomy): domain Bacteria; phylum Bacteroidota; class Bacteroidia; order Bacteroidales; family VadinHA17; genus LD21. The sequence goes on along the minus strand of CAZPMM010000197.1, from coordinate 4,742 downwards.
TGCAGATATTCAACAATTGATCCCATGATCATTGCATTAATGCTTCCATCTTGTTCAGCTGTGACAAGAGTGTAAAGACCATCCTGCTCTTTAAGGGTTTCTATGATTTTTTTATCAGGATCAAGTAATCCGACGACACAGATACCCCAGTTTGTTGATCCGCCCTGCTGAAATACCTGATGGGTGAAATATGCCTGGTGAGATCTGTGAAAAGCACCGGGACCGATATGAACAATTCCGGCTTTTATCCGCGACCTGTCATAAGCCGGAACACTTACCTCAGCAGGAAGGCTGTTCAGACCGGCAGAGTTTAATCTTATCAATCTCTTCATAAAAATCGTCAGTTCATTTTTTTATAATCTGCACCCTTTGCAGCATAACAGCAAAAATTATTATTAATCCTTTTATTATCTGTTGACTGTATGCGGGAATATTTAAAAGGTTCATAATATTACCGATCATACCCAGTATAAGCACACCCAGCAGGGTATTTACAGCAGAACCTTTTCCGCCGCTAAGACTTGCTCCTCCGATCACAACAGTGGCAATGACATCAAGTTCCAAACCGGCACCCATAACAGGAGAACCGACGGAAGTTCTTGCTGTTGTAATAATGCCTGCAATAGCAGATAGCCCGCCGCATATTACATAAACACTGAATTTATATGCGGCTACTTTTATACCGGAAAGACGAACTGCCTCTTCATTGCTCCCAATTGCTATGATGATCCTTCCTAATACATTATATTTCAGAATAACAGCAGTAAGAATAAAAGTCAGGATCATTATGTATGCAGGATTAGGGAAGCCTAAAAAGCTTCCACTGCCAAATTCTGTTAAAGCCGAAGCATTATTACTAACCATTACCGGAGCTCCCTTTGAAAAGATAAAACCCGCCCCTCTCACAATTGACATAAGTGCAAGTGTTGCAATAAACGGCGCCATTTTGTGAACCGAAACAAGATACCCGGAAATGCTTCCGGTCAGGATGCCGCAGACAATTGAAAGAATAATAGCAGAAGGAAGGCTCATTGACGCGGTAAACATTGCACAAAGCACACCTGTCATTGCAACTATTGAACCTACCGACAGATCTATTCCGCCTGTCAGTATGACCAGAAGCATTCCCATACTTATAATGCCTACAGGAGTAACCTGTCTTATGAGATTAAATAAGTTAGAGGTCGTAAAAAAAACATCTGATACAATTGCAGAAATCACAAGCATAACAATAAAGATCACTATGGTATTATGCTTTGCTATAAATTGCAGAATTTTTACGGTGCTGAGATTCTTTTTCATTTTAAACTTTTTGAATCAGGATCAGTCAAGAATTGATAAACGGAGTATATCCTCTTCCGAAAACTCTTTTTTAGTTAATATGCTTCTTATCTTACCTTTTCTCATCACTATAATACGGTCGCAGATGCCTATTAATTCCTGTGTTTCAGAGGAAACGACAATTATTGCCACACCTTTTTCTGCCAATTCACCGATCAGATTATATATCTCCACTTTAGCCCCAACATCTATTCCCCTCGTAGGTTCATCAATTATCAGGACCCTGCAATCGCGGTTAAGCCACTTTGCCAATGCAACTTTTTGCTGATTCCCTCCACTCAGACTGGCAGTTTCCTGATTTTCATTTTCAGCTTTGATTGACAGCTTTCTGATCAGTCCGACGGCATTTTCCCGTTCTCTTCTTAAATTAATGAAGCCAAAAATTCCGGAAATGCTTTTATAGTTCGTCAGGCTGATATTTTCCCTGATATTTAATGCCATTATAATCCCTTGTTGTTTTCTGTCTTCTGGAATAAATCCTATACCCGATCTGACAGATTGTCGGGGCGATCTTTGCTTGAGTTCTTTACCTGCAAGGAGTATTCTTCCGGACCTAATTCTGTCCGCAGCGAAGATTGCTCTCGCTGTCTCAGTCCGCCCGCTGCCTACAAGACCTGCAATACCAGTTATTTCCCCTGTTTTAACGCTGAATGATATCCCATGAATTTTATCTCCGGCGGAAAGATCTTCAACGTTTAATACCTCTTCACCTTTAACATGATTGTGAGTTGGGTACATTGTGTCCAGAGATCTGCCAAGCATCATTTTAATTATTGATTCTCTGTCGGTCTCAGAAGCCGGCATGCTTCCTGCAGTTGATCCGTCTTTCAATACAGTTATCCTGTCGGCGATTTGAAATATCTCACTCAGGTGATGAGAGATATATATTATAGCAACACCATCTTTCCTGAGCTTTAACAAGGTATCAAATAATTTCTGAACCTCACGGGGACCAAGAACTGCAGAAGGCTCATCGAGGATCAGTACTTTTACCTTCTCCGATAGTGCTTTTGCTATTTCAACAATCTGCTGTTGCGCAATGCTGAGATCTCCTGCTCTCAGGGATGGATTTATACTGAATCCGATACTGTTGATAAGCTCTTCTGCTCTCTTTCTCAATTCTCTCCATCTCATCCGGAAGTTTTTTCCGAGCTGATTCAGAAAAATATTCTCAGCGACCGATAATTCCGGGACAATTGAGAATTCCTGATATATAATGCCGATACCATGTTTTTTACTGTCATGTGTATTCCTTATATGGGCTTCTGTCCCGTCGATGAAAATCTGGCCGTTGTCTTTTGAATGAGCACCTGAAAGGATCTTTACAAGTGTGGATTTTCCTGCACCGTTTTCTCCGGCAAGTGCATGGATTTCGCCGGGGAGGACTTTAAATGTAACGTTTTTCAACGCAGTTATTCCGCCAAATGATTTGGAAATATTTCTTAATTCTACCCTGTACACCGTTAAATTTTTATGGTATCAGAAAATGGCATCGGGATCATAATATTTATCAACGTTTTCCTTCGTGATAATAACAGCCGGCGTATAGATTATTTTATCAATCTGTTTTGTTCCATTCAGGTATTTTATAACTGCATCAACGACCAGTCTGGCGAGTTCATCCGGATTGTTCTGGGCTGTTGCTCCGAATTTACCCTGCATTATCAACTCATATGCTTCTTTTTGTCCGTCAAATCCGGCTATTGTGATATTCGCGGATTTACCGGCTTCTTCAATGGCTTTCAATGCACCCATAGCCATGGCATCATTTTCTGCCACCAGCAGGTTGATATCAGGATGTGCTACCAGAATATCTTCCATGGCTTTTAACCCTCCGTTATTGGTCCAATTGCCCCATCCCTGAGATACTATAGAAAGATCGACATTACCCTGGGTCATCAGCTGTGTTTCACAAAAACCCCGAATAAATCCAAGCCGTTTTTCCCTGCCAACGGGATTACCCTGACTGCCACTGATAAGTGCAGCACTTATTTTGGTTCTGCCCATCTTTTTAACTATCCATTCTCCGATAAGTTCTCCGTTACCTTCATTATTTGCCTGAACAGAGGTAATATAATCTGCTTCGGGATCAATAGCACTGTCAACAATAAATACAGGTACACCGGATTTAACAGCAGCATTAACTGCCGGTACCATTGCTTTATGATCCAGCGGATTAAGGATTAGTATATTGACTCCCGTAGCTATAAGATCTTCAATAGAGGTTATCTGTTTAATAATATCATCCTGCCCATCGGCAGAGAAGAATTTCATGCCTGAACTTTCCGTGTATTTCTTGATCGATTGTGTAAGTACAACATAAAAAGGTGCATTAAGTGAAGGAGTGCTGTACCCGACCTTTATTCCCGAAATATCTCTCACGGATTTTGTGATTGCTGATGTGTCAGTTATTTTTAGTGTTGTATCTGCTTTCTCACGACCAGACTTACAGGAAAATGTGTAAATGGAAATAATCAATACCGATAACAATATTGAACTCCTGACAACAGTGGTGAATTTTTTCATAATAATTTATAGATCGATCATTACTTTTAGAATTCTGTCTCCGTTTTCAAGGATGAATTTATAAGCTTCATGGTACTTATCAAAAGGAAAACTGGCGGAAATAAGAGGCTCTGTAATTATTTTACCCGAGGATATCATTTCTACTGCTGTTTCATAATCTTCATGCCGGTACATAAGGGAACCAAGAACATTCAGTTCGTGTTCTCCAAGATAGAACATATTTACGACCGGATTTTTGCTGTAAACTCCAAGAATTATAATATCTCCGCCTTTCTCAATATTTTTCATTAGTGTATCCAGGGATTGATTGACACCGGCAGCTTCAAATCCTGCCTGGAAGCCTTCATCACCAAAGTAAGATTTAATATCATCTTCAAAGGAATCTGACTGTACATTCAATCTACCCTCAATTCCGCATTCGGCAGCAATGTTCAGCCGGTAATCACTTATATCGGTGATAAGTACTTTGGCTGCACCTCTTGCTTTTGCGAATTGTGCCACCAGGTTGCCAATGGTTCCTGAGCCGGAAACGACTACATTATTCCCTTTAATATTCCTGATCCTTCCTGTGGCATGAGCAGCGACAGCTGCGGGTTCAATCATTGCGCCCTGTTCAAATGACATACTCGCAGGGAAAGAAACAATCCTGTTTTCATGAGTAATAAATAATTCCTGTGCGACACCCGGCGCCTGAAAGCCCTGAACCTTCAGATTCTGGCAAACGTTATACTGTCCTTTTTTACAGGGATTACATTTTCCACAGACAATCTGTGGTCTTGCTGTGACCCTCATACCGGGTCTTATTCTGGTGACTTCATTTCCAACAGCTTCAACAGTCGCTGAAAATTCATGTCCCTGAATAACCGGATAAGACG